>JAIUNH010000333.1 GCA_020161965.1 Pseudomonadota bacterium | reverse complement strand
GCGTTCCTGATCTTCACCGGCGTGAAGATGTGGATGATGGCCGACAAGGAATACGACGTCGGCGCCAATCCGCTGATCGGCGTTCTCAAGCGCCGCTTGCGCGTGACCGAAACGATCGAAGGCGAGACGTTCTTCGTTTCCAAGCCCGACCCCAAGACCGGCAAGACGGTCCTGTGGGCCACACCCTTGTTCCTGGCGCTGGTGCTGATCGAAATCGCCGACATCGTGTTCGCGGTCGATTCGGTGCCGGCGATCTTCGCCATCACCACCGATCCGTTCATCGTCTACACCTCGAACATCTTCGCCATCCTGGGCTTGCGGGCGCTGTATTTCGCGCTGGCCGCGATGGTGCATCGCTTCACGTATCTCAAATATGCGCTGGCGGTGCTGCTGGTCTTCATCGGGTCGAAGATCTTCGTCGCCGACCTGACGGGCTTGGGCAAATTCCCGCCGGTCTGGTCGCTGGGCATCACCTTCGCGATCCTGGCCGCGGGCATCGCCTACTCGCTGTGGAAGACGCGCGATGCGGCCGGGAAAGGCGGTGCGCGATGATCGGCGATCTGATCGCTTGGGTATTCGCCGTGTTCGTCGTCGAACCGGCGATGGCGTCGGCCAACGACAAGCTCGCGGCACTGCGCGCACCCCAGGAAACGATCCGCTTGGTCGGCGATTGCGCGCGGCGCGGCGGGCCGATCCTGGCCGAACGCACGATGGCCGAGCCCGGCTGGGCCGTGACCACGATCGCCCGAATCTGGATGGGCACGACGCGGATCGAGGCCGTCCTGGCCGATCTCGATCCCGGCTGCGCCGAGGCCTATACCCAAGCGCGCCCGTTCCTGAACGGCTAATTTCCTGCGAAAACCTGTAAATATCTGAAAAACTTGACCTTCCCCCTTGCCGGGAAGGGCGTGAGACCCTATGTCCAGGTTTCGGGTCCGGGCCCCTCTGGCGGCGCGCCTTCCCGGATTGCCCCCCACCCCGTTGGAGGGGGCGATCCAAACTTGGCGCCGCGATGTCGGACTTAACGGGGGTATTCGCTGGCCCGACCCGCTTCGAATCCTGCAATGGATTTTCGGCGTTCGGGCCGTTGTATGGCCCGGGCCCGCTTTCGATCCCCTGACGGATCTTCGGCGTTCGGGCTTCCGACGTCGAAGAGGGGTCCATGGATTACATAACGATCGGTCAATTTCTCGGCACGCCCATTTGGATGTGGGCGGCGTTTCTAACGCTCGTCGCGACACTGCTGATTCTCGATCTCGGCGTGCTGCACAAGAAGAACACCGAAATCGGTGTGGCCGAGAGTCTCAAACTCTCCGGCTTCTACTTCACCCTCGCCATGCTGTTCGGCGGCTGGGTGACGTGGCAGATGGGGCCGACCAGCGGCCTTGAATACTTCACGGGCTTCTTCGTCGAATGGTCGCTGTCGCTCGACAACGTGTTCGCCATCTCGATGATCTTCACGTATTTCGCGGTTCCCCGGAAATATCAGCACCGCGTGCTGTTCTGGGGCATTTTGGGCGTGATCGTGATGCGCGGCATCATGATCGGGCTGGGCGCCGCGTTGGTCGCCGAGTTCCAGTGGATCCTTTACGTCTTCGGCGCGTTCTTGGTGTTCACCGGCATCAAGATGCTGTGGATGGCGGATAAGGAGGAGAATTTCGGCGAGAACCCGGTTCTGCTGTTCGTCAAAAAGCACATGCGCGTGACGCCGGAACTCGACGGGCAGAAATTCTTCGTGACGCGCCCCGACCCGACGACCGGCAAAATGGTGCGCTGGGCCACGCCGCTGTTCTTGTGCCTGGTGCTGGTCGAAGCGGTCGATCTGATCTTCGCCGTGGACTCGGTGCCCGCGATCTTCGCGATCACGCAGGATCCGTTCATCGTCTACACGTCGAACATCTTCGCGATCCTGGGCCTGCGTTCGCTGTATTTCGCGCTGGCCGCGATGATCCATCGCTTCAAGTATCTGAAATACGCGCTCGCCCTCGTGCTCGTCTTCGTCGGCACGAAGATCTTCCTGGTCGGCGTAATCGGCAAAATGCCGGCTTGGTTCTCGCTGGGCGTGACCGTGTCGCTGATCGCGGGCGGCGTCCTCTACTCGCTGTGGAAGACCCGCAACGACGCCCAAGCCGAAGCGAAGGCCTGATCAGCCGCGCTGGGGCGTCATCCGGTCGATCGCCTTGAAGTGCCGCCGCGCCCGGCCGACGATTTCCCCGTCGGTCGGGTGATCGGCATTTTCGGTCGCGACCACGCGCTTGGCCAAAGCGGGGTTCTGCGCCTTCAAAAAGGCGCCGAACTCCGTTTTTGCCTGACCGGGGCCGAGCAGCAGGATCTCCTGCGCGTCGGCCAACGCGGCGGCGATGCCTTCATGGAAAGGCTTATCGCTATGCGACGCCTCGGGCGCGCGCTTGTTGTGGATATGGCCGTTGGGCTTGTCGGTGCGGATCGTCGCGCGCTCGAAATCATGGGCGTCGAAATGGAACACCCGGGCTTCGTGGTGGTCGATCCAGCAGACGGCGTGAAAGCGGTTCATCTTTTTCTCCTCGTTCGATACCACCATTGGCGGTCCACGCCATAGGACCGCAAGCCCGCCATGCCGCCAATGATATGGATCAACCGCCCATACGCATGGTACCGATTTGATCCATGCGAAATCCCCCTTTGATCGGCGTGACGGCGGACCTGCAGATCGGTCCCGTGCATCGCGTGCACACCGCCCGCGCCCAATACGTGAATGCCGTGCTCGACGGGATCGGCGGCATGCCGGTCGTGATTCCCGCCATCGCCGAACGGCAGAATATCGACGCGTTGCTCGAAAGGCTGGATGGGTTGCTGTTTACCGGCAGCCCGTCGAATGTCGACCCGTCGACCTATGGCGTGGGCGGCGAGGGCCGCGCCCCCGCCGATCCCGACCGCGACGCGACGACCTTGCCGCTGCTGCGCGTCGCCCTCGCCAAGGGCGTGCCGATCCTGGCGATCTGTCGCGGCCATCAGGAATTGAACGTCGCGGCCGGCGGCACGCTGCACCAATATGTCGAGCGACTGCCCGACCATATCGATCATCGCGCACCCGAACACGACGACCCGAATGTGCGCTACGCCAACCGCCATTGGGTGGAGGTGGTGCCGGGATCGCTGCTGGCGCGTATTTCGGATTCGACCTCGCGGCTGTTCGTCAATTCGCTGCACGGCCAAGGCATCGACCGGCTGGGCGACGGCTTGGCGGTCGAAGCGACGCATGAGGACGGCACGATCGAAGCGGTGCGTTGGATCAAGGGCCCCGGCTTCGCCTACGGCGTGCAATGGCACCCCGAATGGCACATCAAGACCGATAAATTCGCCGCCGCGATCTTCCGCCACTTCGCCATCGTCGTGGACGAATACCGGCAGCGGCGCGCGGCGTGAACGCGTTCGTTTCGCTGCCGGCCGATATCGCCGAGTGCCGGCGCATCGCGACACCGGCGGGGCGCAGTCTCGCGCTTTATCGTCTGCACGGGCCCCGCAAAGGCCCGGCGCTGCTGTTCGGCCATGCGAACGGTTTCGCGGCCGGCTGCTACGCGACGATTCTGAAAGGCTTGGCGCAAAGCTGCGACGTATTCGCCTTCGATGCCGCCGGACATGGCGGATCCGATAGCACGATCGAGAATGTCGAGAAGTTCTGCGCGGTCGATGCGATCATGGATGACGTCGAAGCCATCACGCGTGCGGCACAAGATTGGTCCGGCACCACGCATTTACATTACGCGGCACACTCGCTGTGCGGGGCTGCGATGATCGCCTTGGCATTGTTCCGGCCCGAACGTTTCGCCGCACTCGATCTTGCCGGATTGATGCTGTTCGAGCCGCCGCTCTATCCGCTGGACGGCCATCCTTTGCGACCCTTTGCCGATGATCACCAGCAACGCCGCGTGGCGCGCACGCTCGCCCGGCGCAGCGAGTTCAAGGGCGGGCCGGACGAGCTCACGGATTATCTCGGCGCACGCGAGATGTTCGCCGCTTTCCCCCGCGACGCGATCGCCGAGCACGCGCGCGCCACGTTGCGTGCCGAGAACGATACGTGGCGCTTGGCTTGTGCGCCGCAGATCGAGGCCGGGTATTTCTTGAGCCTCGGCCGGCCGCTGCTGTCGCCTGCTTTACCGGGTTATCGCGGACCGAAGATCCATTTCGTCGCCGGCGATATCGACGCGGCCAAGGCGAAGGGCGATTGGGTGACCGGCATGATGGAATATGCCCACGCGACCGTCGCCGGATCGGCGCTGACGGTATTGCCCGGCCGCAGCCATATGATGATTTTCGAGGATCGCGCCCGGTGCTTGGCGTTGCTGCAAAACTTCGCTAACACAGTCGGATCATGACAGCCGTCCCCTACGCCCCCATCGAAGGCCCGCCCAAAGCCCCGCGCGGCGCTTTGCGCCTCGCCACCTGGAACATCAACTCCGTCCGGCTGCGTTTGCCGTTGGTCGAGAAGCTGGTCGCCACCGCGCGGCCCGACGTGCTGTGCCTGCAGGAAACGAAATGCCCGGACGAGCATTTCCCGGTCGAGGCGTTGAAGGCGCTGGGCTTCCAGCACCAGATCTTCCACGGCATGAAGGGCTATAACGGCGTCGCGATTCTGTCGCGCGTTCCCCTGCACGAGACCGGGCCGCGCCATTGGTGTGGGCTGGAGGATTGCCGCCATGTGCAAGCCTCGCTCGCCAACGGCACCGAGATCCACGACATCTATATTCCCGCCGGCGGCGACATTCCCGAT
Organism: Pseudomonadota bacterium; assembly: GCA_020161965.1. Lineage (GTDB taxonomy): Bacteria > Pseudomonadota > Alphaproteobacteria > CACIAM-22H2 > CACIAM-22H2 > Tagaea. Next base: position 121 of record JAIUNH010000333.1, on the reverse strand, counting down.
CCGGAAGCCAACGCCAAGTTCAAGCACAAGCTCGACTTCGTGCGCGGCCAAGCGGCGTATTGGAAGAAGGCCAAGCGCGACCGGCCGCGCATTCTGGTCGGCGATTTGAATATCGCGCCGT
>JAIUNH010000332.1 GCA_020161965.1 Pseudomonadota bacterium | reverse complement strand
TTCCACGCCGCGCGCCCGTCGGAAGTGCGCGTGATCGAATTCGAGCGCAACGCCGGCCAGCATATGGCGATCATGGCGGCGTTCGAACGCGTGCGCGGCGAAACCGTCGTGACCATCGACGCGGACCTTCAGAATCCGCCCGAAGAAATCCCGAAGCTGCTGGCGTTGGCCGATCAAGGCCACGATGTCGTCGGCTCGATCCGCAAGAACCGCCAAGACGTGGGCTGGCGCGTTTGGGCATCGCGCGCGATGAACTGGGTGCGCGAGCGCATCACCGGCATTCGCATGACCGATCAGGGCTGCATGCTGCGCGCCTATTCGCTGCCGATCGTGCGCCTGATCGTCGCGACCAGCGAACAATCGACCTTCATCCCGGCGCTCGGCCAGCATTTCGCGTCCAATCCGGCCGAGGTCGAGGTCGACCACGCGGCGCGCCATGCGGGCGAGAGCAAATATTCGCTCTACAAGCTCGTACGCTTGAACTTCGATCTGATGACCGGTTTCTCGGTCGTGCCGCTCCAGCTTTTCACCATGGTCGGCATGCTGGTGACGGCGGGCTCGCTCGTCCTCGTCGCGATTATCTTAGGCCGGCGCATCTTCATCGGCTCGGAAGCGGACGGCGTGTTCACGCTGTTCGCGTTCCTCTATTTCCTCGCCGGCGTGATGACCATGGGGATCGGTCTGCTCGGCGAATATGTCGGCCGCATTTATCAGGAAGTGCGCAAGCGTCCGCGCTTCCAGATTCGCGCCGTCCACGAAAAGCTGGACGTGTAATGCCCGGCATCGTCGTCTTCGCCTATTCGGAAGTCGGGCATGCATGCCTCGACGAATTGCTGAAGCGCGGCCATGACGTGCGCCTCGTCGCCACGCATGCGGACGATCCGGGCGAGAATAAATGGTTCCGCTCGGTCGCCGAGCGTGCGCGCGAAGCGGGGATCGAGACCACGATTCTCGAAGCCAAGGATGGGCCCTGGCTCGAAAACCGGATCGGCGAAATCGCGCCCGATCTGATCCTGTCCGCCTATTACCGGCGGATGATCCCGATGCGCATTCTCGATCGCGCCAAGCGGGGTGCGGTCAATATGCATGGCTCGTATTTGCCCAAATATCGCGGCCGTGCGCCGGCGAATTGGGCGATCCTGCATGGCGAGACGCAGATCGGCGTCACGCTCCATCACATGGTGAAGCGCGCCGATGCCGGCGACATCGTCGATCAGGAAGCGGTCGCGATTGGGCCTGAGGAAACGACCGCCGACGTGACCGTCAAATGCGTGGCCGCCGCGCGCTTGGTTCTGGCGCGGCAGATCGACGCGCTGTTGGCCGGGACCGCGCCGCGCATTCCGCAAGACGAGTCCCAGGCGAGCTATTTCGGCGGCCGCAAGCCCGAGGACGGGCGGATCGATTGGACGAAGCCGGCGACCGATATCGTCAATCTCGTGCGCGCGGTGTCGGAGCCTTATCCCGGCGCGTTCACGGATGTAAACGGCAAGCGCCTGTTCGTCTGGCGCGCCAAGGCCGTGCCCGGCCAAGGCAAGCCCGGCACGTTGATTTCGGCGGTTCCGCCGGTGGTCGCTTCGGGGCAGGGTGCGGTCCAGCTGATGCGCTGGAACTGGGCGGATCAGCCCAAAGCCGAGGCCGGGGGGCTGGGACTGGAATCGGGCGCGGCTCTGGGCTAGAAAGCCCGTCTTGTTCACTTTTTCCTAGGCCGTCCTCGTGAGCCTCAAAGTCCTGATTCTCGGCGTCAACGGATTCATCGGTTCGAATCTGTCGAAACGTATCCTCGAGACGACCGATTGGTCGATCTACGGCATGGACGTGCAGCGCGACAAGATCGAGGAGTTCCTCGGCAATCCGCGCTTCAACTATGTCGAAGGCGACATCACGATCAATCGCGAATGGATCCAGTACCACGTCAAGAAATGCGACGTGGTTCTGCCGCTGGTCGCGATCGCTACGCCGATTTCCTATGTGCGCGAACCGCTGCGCGTGTTCGAACTCGATTTCGAAGCGAACCTCGCGATCATTCGCGACTGCGTGAAGTGGAACAAGCGCGTCGTGTTCCCGTCGACGTCGGAAGTCTACGGCATGTCGGCCGACACGCCGTTCGACGAGGAAACCTCGAATTTCGTGCTCGGGCCCACGGGCAAGCAGCGCTGGATCTATTCCTGCTCCAAGCAATTGCTCGACCGCGTGATTCACGCTTACGGCTTGGAAGGTAAGCTGCGTTACACGCTGTTCCGCCCGTTCAATTGGATCGGGCCGAAGCTCGACAATATTTGGGCGGCGAAGGAAGGCTCCTCGCGCGTGCTGACGCAGTTCGTCGGCAATATCGTGCGCGGCGAAAATATCAGCTTGGTCGCGGGCGGCGCGCAACGCCGCTGCTTCCTTTACATCGACGATGCGATCGATTGCCTCGTGCGCATCATCGCCAACAAGGATGGCTGCGCCGATCAGCGCATCTTCAATATCGGCGAACCGAAGAACGATTGCTCGGTGCGCGAATTGGCCGAAGCGCTGCTCGAGGAAATCGCGCTCTATAAGGGCTTCGACGACGTGCGCAAGAAGGTGAAGCTGATCGACGTCGATCCCGGCGCCTATTACGGCAAGGGCTACGAGGATATCCAGGTCCGCGTGCCCTCGGTCGCGGCGGCGGAGAAATATCTCGGCTGGCGCCCGACGACCGATCTACGCACGGCGTTGCGCCTGACGCTCGACTATTACCTCGTGTCGAAACCCAAGGACGCGGGCGACCTTTCGGCAGCGCCGGTGCAATGACGGGGCGCCCGCGCCTCGCCATCAAGATCGACGTCGATACCGACCGGGGCACGCGCGAAGGTATCGCGCCCTTGGCGCGTGCGCTCGAGAAGCACAACATCCTCGGCACGTTCCTGTTCTCGATGGGGCCGGACAATACTGGCCGTGCCATCAAGCGCATTTTCCGCCCGGGCTTTTTCGCCAAGGTCAGCCGCACCAGCGTCGTGCAAGTCTATGGCCTGCGCACGCTGATGAACGGCGTGCTGCTACCGGGCCCGGACATCGCCAAGCGTAACGCCAATCTGATGCGCGCGATCGCGCTGTCCGGCCACGAGACCGGAATCCATTGCTGGGACCACGTCTTCTGGCAGGACGGCTTGGCGACGATGAGCCTGGAGCGCACGCGCCACGAATTCGCCAAGGCGCGCGAAGCCTATGTGCGCGTGTTCGGCCATGCGGCGCGCACGGCGGGTTCGGCCGGCTGGCAAGCCGACGCCAAAAGCCTCGAAGCCTATGACGAAGCGCGGCTCGACTACGCCTCCGACGCGCGCGGCACGGAACCCTTCATTCCGCGTGTGGGCGACAAGGTGTTCCGCACGATCCAGATACCGACGACATTGCCGACGCTCGACGAACTTCTCGGCCGTCCGGAATATCCGGAAAGCCAGTTGGTCGACCGCTATCTCGGCTGGCTGAAGCCGGGTGCGCTGAACACGCTGACCGTCCATGCCGAACTCGAAGGCATGCGCTATGCGGGCTGGTTCGAAAAGCTGTTGGCCGCCGCCGCCGCGCGCGATGTCGAATTCGTCAATTTGGCGGCGGAGGCCAAGAAGCTCGATCCCGCCAAGCTGCCGGTCGCCGAGTTGATCCAAGGAACGGTCGATGGCCGCTCCGGCACGATGGCCGTCCAGGGCGCCTAGACCTTCACCGGGCGAAATCTGTTCAAATCGTGGGGAATTGCTCTATACTGCTTTTTTAAGCGGAGCCGTTTCCGATGACCACCGGCGCGCCCACCCCCGTTAAATCGAAACATATCACGCTGACCTCGCACCCGCCCAAAAGCGGGCCGCTGCCGTCGCGCATCGAATGGGGGGCACCGGGTGCCCAAGCGCGCGGGCCGATCATCGGTTCGACGACCGATCCGACGGTGCGCAACGTGATCGGCACGCATTCGGGCAGTTACATGCTCTATCGCGCCCTTGCCGTGGCCGCCGGCGCCTTGTCGCCGATGCACAAGCCCGACCTGACCAACACCTCGCCGCCCGATCCGATCGGCCCGTTCCCGCAATGGGGCGATCCGGAGAAGATCGTCAGCCTCGATCCCTATGGTCACATGGTGGGCGAGGTGTTCGCGGCGGAGCTCGCGCGCGGGCTCGATATTCGCCCGACCATCGCGGTGACGCGCGCGCATATCGACATGCCCGAAATCCGTGCGGCGCTCGCCGCCGGGCGGTTGAAGATCGACGGCACCATCGTCCAGAAGGACGGCACGGTGCGCACGACGAAAGTCGCGATCGAGCCCGTGTGGTTCCTGCCGGGTATCGCCAAGCGTTTCGGCATTTCCGAAACCGATCTGCGCCGTGGCTTGTTCGAATACACCGGCGGCATGTTCCCCGAACTCGTGACGCGGCCGGACATGAAGGTGTTCCTGCCGCCGATCGGCGGCACGACCGTCTATCTGTTCGGCGACGTGCGCGGGCTTGGCGATCCCAAAACCAAGATCGGCGGGCGCGTGCATGACGAGTGCAACGGTTCGGACGTGTTCGGCTCCGATATCTGCACCTGCCGGCCTTATCTGGCGCACGGGATCGAAGTCGCCGTCGAAACCGCGCAGCAGGGCGGCGTGGGCTTCATCGTCTATAACCGCAAGGAAGGCCGCGCACTGGGCGAGGTCACCAAGTTCCTCGTCTACAACGCGCGCAAGCGCCAGGAAGGCGGCGATCAGGCCGCGACCTATTTCAAGCGCACCGAATGCGTCGCGGGCGTGCAGGATATGCGCTTTCAGGAATTGATGCCCGACGTGCTGCATTGGCTCGGCATTTCGCGCATCGATCGTTTCGCGTCGATGAGCAATATGAAGTCAGAGGCGATCACGCGCACCGGCATTCAGATCGTCGAGCAGGTGGAGATTCCGCCGG
>JAIUNH010000331.1 GCA_020161965.1 Pseudomonadota bacterium | reverse complement strand
CCCGATCGACTTCTATGTCGACTTCTCCAGCCCTTACGGCTATCTCGCCTCGACGCGGATCGACGATCTGGCCGGGCATTACGGGCGCAGCGTCAAATGGCGGCCGATGCTGCTGGGGGCGGCGTTCAAGGAATCGGGCCAGAAGCCGTTGCTCGAAATTCCGATGAAGGGCGAATATTCCAAGCGCGATTTCGCGCGGTTCGCGCGGCTTTATAATTTGAAGTTCCGTATGCCCGACGGTTTTCCCTTCGCGGCGATCAGCCCCAGCCGCGCCTTCTATTGGCTCGACGACAAGGATCCGGCCCTCGCCAAGCGCTTCGCCAAGGCGGTGTTCCGCCAAGCCTATGTCGACGGGCGCGACGTGACCTCGGTCGATTTCGTCTGCGATCTCGCGGCCGGGATGGGCGTCGACAAGGACAAGCTGAAGGCCGGAATCACCAGCGCCGAATTCAAGGAGCGGTTCCGCGGCGAGGTCGAGGCGGCGGTAAAGCGCGGCGTGTTCGGCTCGCCCTTCATCATCGTCGATGGCGAGCCCTTCTGGGGCGCCGATCGCTTGGCGCAGGTCGAAGAATGGCTCGTCACCGGCGGCTGGTGATTTCATGGCGGTGCTGAAAAGCGCGATCGACACGAAATCCGACGATTTCGCCGCCAACGATGCGGCGATGCGCGGCCTCGTCGGCGAATTGCGCGCGGCGGCCGACAAGGTGCGCGAGGGCGGCGGCGCGGCCGCACGCGACAAGCACGTCAAGCGCGGCAAGTTGCTGCCGCGCGAACGCATCCGCACGCTGCTCGATCCCGGCACGCCGTTCCTCGAGCTTTCGCAACTCGCGGCGTGGGACATGTATGGCGGCGACGTGGCGTCGGCCGGCATCCTGACCGGGATCGGCCGGGTCGCAGGGCGCGAATGCGTCGTGGTGTGCAACGATGCGACCGTGAAGGGCGGCACCTATTTCCCGATCACGGTGAAGAAGCATATCCGCGCGCAGGAGATCGCGCGCGAGAACCGCTTGCCTTGCGTCTATCTGGTCGATAGCGGCGGCGCGAACCTGCCGAACCAAGACGACGTGTTTCCCGATCGCGAGCATTTCGGGCGCATCTTCTTCAATCAGGCGAATTTGTCGGCCGTCGGCATTCCGCAAATCGCGGTGGTGATGGGCAGTTGCACGGCGGGCGGGGCTTACGTGCCCGCGATGTCCGATGAAAGCGTGATCGTCAAAAACCAGGGCACGATTTTCCTCGGCGGGCCGCCTTTGGTGAAGGCGGCGACGGGCGAGGTCGTGTCGGCTGAAGACCTCGGCGGCGCGGACGTTCATGCGCGCGTCTCGGGGGTCGTCGATCACTATGCGCAGAACGACGCGCATGCGCTGGGCATCGCGCGGCGCATCGTCGGCAATCTCAACCTGCCCAAGCAAGCTTGGGGCCCGGCGCAAGCGCCCGTCGAGCCGCTTTACGCGGCCGAGGAGCTTTACGGCGCGGTGCCCGCCGATCTTCGCAAGCCTTATGACGTGCGCGAGATCATCGCGCGCATCGCCGACGGCTCCGAATTCGACGAGTTCAAGGCGCTGTATGGCACGACGCTGATTTGCGGCTTCGCGCATATCTGGGGCTACAAGGTCGGGATCGTCGCCAATAACGGCATTCTGTTTTCCGAAAGCGCCTTGAAGGGCGCGCATTTCATCGAGCTGTGCTGCCAGCGGAACATTCCGCTCGTGTTCCTGCAGAACATCTCGGGCTTCATGGTCGGCAAGAAATACGAAAGCGGGGGCATCGCGCGCGACGGCGCGAAGCTCGTCACCGCCGTATCCTGCGCGCAGGTGCCGAAATTCACGGTCATCGTCGGCGGCTCGTTCGGCGCGGGGAATTACGGCATGTGCGGGCGCGCCTTCGGGCCGCGCTTCCTGTGGATGTGGCCGAACGCCCGCATTTCGGTGATGGGCGGCGAGCAAGCCGCGTCGGTGCTGGCGACGGTGAAGCGCGACAATCTCGAAGCCGCCGGCAAGACTTGGCCGGCCGACGAAGAGGCCGCGTTCAAAGCGCCGATCCGCGAGCAATACGAGCGCCAGGGGCATCCATACTATGCCTCGGCGCGGCTGTGGGACGATGGCGTGATCGACCCTGCCCAAACACGCATGGTGTTGGGTTTGGGCCTGTCGGCCGCGTCCAACGCGCCGATAGCACCCACGAAATTCGGCGTGTTCCGGATGTGATGCGATGAACGCCGGTTTCCACACCAAGATCGACGAACGCCAAGTCGCGACGCTGACCCTGGCGCGCGCCGAATTGCACAACGCCTTCGACGATGCGCTGATCGTGGCGCTGACGGCGGAGATCGCGCGCTTGGGCGCCATGCCGGAGTTACGCGCGATCGTGCTGGCGGCGGAAGGCAAAAGCTTTTCGGCCGGCGCCGATCTCAACTGGATGAAGCGTATGGCGGCCTACGACGAAGCCGCCAATCTGAAGGATGCGGCGGCACTCGCCGAATTGATGCGCGTTTTGGATACGTGCCCGAAACCGACCATCGCTTGCGTGCAAGGCCCGGCCTATGGCGGCGGCGTGGGGCTCGTCGCCTGCTGCGATATGGCCGTGTGCGTGCCGTCGGCGAGCTTCTGCCTGTCGGAAGTGAAGCTCGGCATCATTCCCGCCGTCATCTCGCCCTATGTCGTGCGCGCCATCGGCCCGCGCGCCGCTCGGCGCTATTTCCTGACGGCGGAGGTGTTCGACGCGGCCGAGGCCCAGCGCCTGGGACTGATTCACGTGATCGACGAGAATCTCCAGGCGGCGGTCGAAGCCTTGCTTGTCAAACTACGCGCCGCCGGGCCCGTCGCCGTCGCCGAGACCAAGGCGCTGATCGCGCGGGTCGAAAGCGGGCCGGTCGATGAAGCGATGATCGCGGACACGGCCGCACGCATCGCGCGCATTCGTGTTTCTCCGGAAGGCCGCGAAGGCATCGGTGCGTTCCTTGCAAAGCGCAAGCCCGGCTGGGCGTCGTCGTGAAACCGTCCGGCCATAAAACGGGGATCGCTTTCACGACCGCGCTGCTGGTTCTGATCGGCTTCGCGGTCGAAGGCGATACCGGCGCCGATTTCACGTTGACCATGCTGGCCGCGACGGTCGGGTCCTTCGCGTTCTTCGCGCTGCTGTTCCCGGGTTCGCTGTTCTTCTCGCTGGCGCTGGCCAATTCGCTGGCGATCTACGTGTCGATCTTCGTCTTCTTCAGCGAAGCGAATTTCCCCGGCGTCTCGGATTTCGCGCAGGATTCCGGCTTCGCCTTGCCGTTGGCCGGATTCCTGGCGGGTGCCTATTTGCGGCGCGACACGATCCGCAGCGTCGTGCTTGCGGCGCATGTTACCTCGCGCGCCGAATTCAAGCGTGTCACGCGCTGGTTGATCCCGGTGGCGCTGGTCGGCGGCTTGACCTTCTTCCAAAGCGAACTCGGTCTCGCGCATTTACCGGGCGATGCCGTGTTCCTGGCGGCGATGGCGCTGATCGCGATGATCGTGCTGGCGGCGTCGCGCGACGTCGCGGTGTTCTTGATCGACGCGGGTCTGTTGCTCGAAGAATTTTTCGAGCGCATGGGCAAGCTCGTGCTGCCGGTTTATGCGTTCCTAACGTTCTATTCCTTGATCGTCGTCGGCTTCGCGGCGATCTACAAACTGATCGACGTCTATCTGACCGGCCCGCATTTCCGCATCCTGAACGACGATCGCGCGATCGGCTATTCGGAGGCGCTGTATTTCTCGATCGTCACGTTGTCGACCGTCGGCTATGGCGACGTGGCGCCGGTCAGCAATGCGGTGCGTGTCGTCGCATCGATCCAAGTGGTGTTCGGCATCACGCTGCTGCTGATCGGCCTGTCGGAGATCATGACCTATAATCGCGATCTTCAGGCACGCCGCAACGGACGGCGGGAGGGCGAAGATGTTTGATACGCTCCTGATCGCCAATCGCGGCGAGATCGCGGTTCGCGTGGCGCGCACCGTGCGGCGCATGGGCCTGCGCAGTATCGCCGTCTATTCGGATGCCGATGCGAATGCGCTGCATGTCGCGTCGTGCGACGAAGCCTTGCCGATCGGCGCGGCACCCCCGCGTGAAAGCTATCTGCGCGCCGATCGCATTCTCGACGCCGCGAAGAAGGCGGGAGCGGGGGCGATTCATCCCGGTTATGGCTTCCTGTCGGAGAATGCGGATTTCGCGGAAGCCTGCGCCAAAGCCGGGATCGTGTTCGTCGGCCCGCCCGCAGCCGCGATCCGTGCGATGGGCGGCAAAAGCGAAGCGAAAGCGCTGATGGTGAAGGCCGGCGTGCCCGTCGTGCCCGGCTATCACGGCGTGGTGCAAGATGCGGCATTGTTGGCCGAGGAAGCCGCAAAGATCGGCTATCCGGTGCTTATCAAAGCCTCGGCGGGCGGTGGGGGCAAAGGCATGCGCATCGTGCGCGCGGCCGCCGATTTCGCCGAGGAATTGGCCGGTGCGCAGCGCGAAGCGCAGTCGGCGTTCGGCGATGCGCGGGTGCTTATCGAGAAATATCTCGAGCGGCCGCGCCATATCGAAGTGCAGGTGTTCTGCGACGCGCACGGCAACGGCGTCTATCTGTTCGAGCGCGATTGCTCGCTGCAACGCCGCCATCAGAAAGTTATCGAAGAAGCGCCCGCCCCGGGCATGAGCGATGCGTGCCGCAAATCGATGGGCGAAGCGGCGTTGCGGGCGGCACAAGCGGTCGGCTATGTGGGGGCCGGCACGGTCGAGTTCATCGCCGATAGCGGCGGCGAGTTCTATTTCATGGAAATGAACACGCGTTTGCAGGTCGAGCATCCGGTGACAGAGGCGATCACCGGGCTCGATCTCGTCGAATGGCAGCTCCGCGTCGCGCGCGGCGAGAAATTGCCGCTGACACAGAAC
>JAIUNH010000330.1 GCA_020161965.1 Pseudomonadota bacterium | reverse complement strand
TTGAGCGAACGCCAAGGCGGTCGCGTCGTGCAGCGTTTGCTGGAGGTCGAGACCTATCGGACGATGGCGTTGCTCGCCTTGCCGGTGGCGCGCGACACGACGGCGCGGATCGGCCGGGCCGATCGCGAATTGCTGTCGGTGATGGATGGCATGGCCATGTCGGGCACGCTCGCCGAACAGCGCGCTTTGCTCGATCGTTTGACGGCGGTGTCGGCGGATATCGAACGCGCGACGGGTTCGGCCGATTATCGCTTCGGGGCGGCGCGCGCCTATGGCGATCTCGTCGACAAACGAATTCTCGAATTGCGCGAAACGCGTCTTGAAGGTTTGCAGACCTATCGCGAATTCATGGACCGGCGGTTTGTGCCGGCACTTCGGACTTGTGAAGCGACGGCCGAACGTCTGGCGGGTATTTCGCGGCGTTTGACGCGCGCGGGTGCCTTGCTGCGCACGCGGGTCGATATCGCGTTGGAGGCGCAGAACCAGGATCTGCTTGCCTCGATGGACCGGCGCGCCCAGCTTCAACTGCGCCTCCAAGAAACGGTCGAAGGCCTGTCGGTCGCGGCGATCACTTATTATTTGGTCGGCCTGTGCGGCTATCTGTTTCGCGCCCTGGATGCGGCGGGCCTGCATCTCGACAAGGATATCGCGACCGGCGTGTCGATCCCGGTCGTGGCGGGACTCGTGTGGGGAGGCCTGCGCCGGTTCCGCAAATCGCTGCATAAGTCCAAATAGGGAGGGGCCGTACCGCCTGCGGCAAAGCGCCGCACCTTTGCCCTAACCCCCTGAAATCGCGCGTTTTCGGGCCTGTGCGCGCGATGCGCATCGAAGCGGGTCCGGCGACCGCCCGGCCCCCCGAAAGCGAGGGTTGAGAAGGCGGGGGCCGCTCGTGTAGTTTCCCGTCGATTCCGGGCGGCAATCTGCCGCTTCGGATCGCGACGTTTTCTTTGAGGCCAAAGGCCGGGCGCCCCATGTCGTCCCGGTTCCGCGATTAGACCCTAACGGTTAGGCAGTCCATGCGCTCGATCCTGTCCGTCCGCTCCGTCGTGGCTTTCGCTGCGGTGGCGCTTGTCGCCCTGTTCGCCGATGCCGCCCTCGCTCAGCAGCCGCATCCCTGGCAGCTCGGCATGCAGCCGCCCGCGAGCCCGGTGAAGGAGTTCATCGGCAGCTTCCACAACATGCTGCTGGTGGTCATCACGCTGATCACCGTGTTCGTGCTGGCCCTGCTGCTCTACACGATGGTCCGCTTCCGCGCGGCGGCCAACCCGAACCCGTCCAAGACTTCGCACCACACGCTGCTCGAAGTCGCCTGGACGCTGGTGCCGATCCTGATCCTGATCGTGATCGCGGTGCCGTCATTCCGCCTGCTGTACTTCGCCGACAAGGCGCCGGAAGCGGAGATGACGCTGAAGGTCACCGGCCGCCAGTGGTACTGGAACTACGAATATCCCGACCAGGGCGGTTTCCAGTTCGACAGCTACATGGTTCAGGAGAGCGACCTGAAGCCCGGCCAGCCGCGCCTGCTGGAAGTCGACAACCGCGTCGTCGTGCCGGTCGGTGCCCGCGTGCGCGTGTTGATCCACGGCTCGGACGTCATCCATTCCTGGTTCCTGCCGTCGCTGGGCGTGCAGAAATACGCGATGCCCGGCCGCATCAACGAAACCTGGATGCAGGTCGATCGCCCCGGCGTCTATTACGGCCAGTGCAACCAGATCTGCGGCGTGAACCACGCTTTCATGCCCGTCGCCATCGAGGCGGTGGACAAGGCGACCTTCGACCGTTGGGTCGATGAAGCCAAGAAGCGCTTCGCCCAAGACGGTTCGGCCCCGCTGTCGGTCGCCGAAATCCGCATGATGGAAACGGGCTCGCTGACGGCCCAAGCCCCCAACGCCGCCCGCTGAGCTCTCCTGAAGGACTCGAATCATGAGCGCCACCCACGATCACGCTTCTCACGCCCACGGGCACGACGATCACCATGACCACACGCCGCACGGTTGGCGGCGCTGGGTCTATTCGACGAACCACAAGGACATCGGCACGATGTACCTCGTGTTCTCGGTGCTCGCGGGTCTGATCGGCGGCGCCTTCTCGGTGTGGATGCGCTTGGAGCTGCAGCAGCCGGGCATGCAGTGGATGGCCGACGGCCATCAGTGGAACATGGTGATCACGGCCCACGGCCTGATCATGGTGTTCTTCGTCGTCATGCCGGCCTTGATCGGCGGCTTCGGCAACTGGTTCATCCCGATGATGTGCGGCGCGCCGGACATGGCGTTCCCGCGCATGAACAACATCTCGTTCTGGCTGATGCCGCCCGCCTTCGCGCTGCTGATCGGCTCGGCCGTTCTGGGCGGCGGTGCGGGCGTGGGCTGGACGATCTATCCGCCGCTGTCGAACGCGCAGTATCACCCGGGTCCGGCGATGGACATGGCGATCCTGTCGCTGCACGTCGCGGGTGCCGCCTCGATCCTGGGCGCCATCAACTTCATCACCACCATCTTCAACATGCGCGCCCCCGGCATGACGATCCATCGCATGCCGCTGTTCCTGTGGGCGATGCTGCTGACGGCGTTCCTGCTGGTGCTGTCGCTGCCCGTGCTCGCGGGCGCCATCACCATGCTGCTGACCGACCGTAATTTCGGCACGCATTTCTTCGAACCGGCGGGCGGGGGCGACCCGATCCTGTTCTTGCACCTGTTCTGGTTCTTCGGTCACCCCGAGGTGTACATCATGATCCTGCCCGCCTTCGGGATCATCAGCCACGTCGTGTCGACGTTCTCGAAGAAGCCGATCTTCGGCTATCTCGGCATGGCCTACGCTATGACGGCGATCGGCGTGGTCGGCTTCGTCGTGTGGGCGCACCACATGTACACGGTCGGTCTCGACGTCGATACGCGCGCCTATTTCACGGCCGCGACGATGGTCATCGCCGTGCCGACGGGCGTGAAGATCTTCTCGTGGATCGCCACGATGTGGGGCGGTTCGATCGAATTCCGCGTGCCGATGATCTGGGCCGTGGGCTTCATCTTCCTGTTCACCGTCGGCGGCGTGACGGGCGTCGTGCTCGCCAACGCGGGTGCGGACATCGCGCTCCACAACACCTATTACGTGGTGGCGCATTTCCACTACGTGCTGTCGCTGGGCGCCTTGTTCGGCATCTTCTGCGGCATCTACTATTGGTGGCCGAAGATGACGGGCACGGAGTTCCCGGAATCCTGGGGCAAGCTGCATTTCTGGACGACGTTCATCGGCGTGAACCTGACGTTCTTCCCGCAGCACTTCCTGGGTCTGGCCGGCATGCCGCGCCGCATCCCCGACTATCCGGATGCGTTCGCGGGCTGGAACCTCGTCTCGTCGATCGGCGCCTACATCGCCTTCGCCTCGTCGGTGATGTTCGTGTGCATGATGATCTACGTGCTCTATCGCGGCAAACGCGTGACGGCGGCGAATCCCTGGGGTCTGCCGGCGGATACGCTCGAGTGGACGGTGCCGTCGCCGGCCCCGCACCACACGTTCGAAGAGCTGCCGAAGCTCGCCGCGGCCAAGGGTCACTAAGGCCGGACGGCGATGTCGGGCGAGAGCACCATCGCGCAAGCGATCGACACCGGCACGGTGTCGGAACGGTTCGGCGGGGCGGCGGATTTCGTCGCCCTGCTGAAGCCGCGCGTGATGAGCCTGGTGGTGTTCACCGGGCTCGTCGGGTTGATGCTCGCTCCCAATTCCGCCCTGCATCCCTTCGAAGCCGCCGTCGCGATTCTGTGCATCGCGGTGGGGGCGGGGGCGGCCGGTGCGATTAACATGTGGTACGACCGCGACATCGACGCGTTGATGTCGCGCACCAAGGATCGCCCGATCCCGGCCGGTGCCGTCGACGCCGACGAAGCGCTCGCCTTCGGCATCGTGTTGTCGATCGCCTCGGTCGTGACGATGGCGCTGGTCGCCAATCTCGCGGCCGGCGCGTTGCTCGCCTTCTCGATCCTGTTCTACGTCTTGATCTACACGATGTGGCTGAAGCGCAGCACGGCGCAGAACATCGTGATCGGCGGCGCGGCCGGTGCCTTTCCGCCGGTTATCGGCTGGGCGGCGGCGACGGGCGAAGTAAGCCTCGCCGCCATCGTGCTGTTCTTGATCGTGTTCATGTGGACGCCGCCGCATTTCTGGGCGTTGGCGCTGTTCCGCGCGGGCGACTACGCCAAGGCCGGCGTGCCGATGCTGCCTGTTGTGGCGGGCAAGCGCGAAACGCGCCGCCAGATCGTGATCTATTCGGTGCCGATGGCGATGCTGGGTGTGGCACCCTATTTCCTCGGCGTCGTCGGACCGATCTATGCCGCGATGGCCGCGTTGCTCGGTTTCGTGTTCGTCGCCGGCGCTTGGGCCGTGTGGCGCGACGGCGCGCATGTCGATGCCGACAAGCAGGATTTCGCCGAGACCGCCGCCAAGCGATTGTTCGGCTATTCGATCGTCTATCTGTTCCTGCTGTTCGGGCTGATGCTGCTCGATCGCGTGGCGCTGGGGGCGGCCTAACATGACCGCCCAGCCCGACATCGATCCGCGTAAAGTGACGCCCGAAATGTGGAAGGCGCGGCGCGGCAAGAACATCGCGATCGCGCTGGCGGTCGCCGGTTTCTGCGCGCTGTTCTACGTCATCACGATCGTGAAGATGGTGAAGTGAGATGAGCGAGACGCCAAATCGCCCGTCGAACGCGCGCACGGCTTTCATGGCCGTGGGCATCGTCGTGGGTATGGCGGCGCTGTCCTTCGCGTCGGTCCCGCTTTATCGCCTGTTCTGCCAAGTCACCGGTTTCGGCGGCACGCCGATGGCCGGCGGCGAGGCGCCCGCCGAACACGGCTCGCGCACCGTCACCGTGCGCTTCGACGCCAACGTCGCCGGCGGCCCGCATCCGCTCGATTGGCGCTTCGTCGGCCCCC
>JAIUNH010000329.1 GCA_020161965.1 Pseudomonadota bacterium | reverse complement strand
CCACAAAGTCGGCACGCATCGGCGCGTGCGCTTCGGCGATTTGCAGGAATATCGCGATGCGCAAGCGCGCGAACGCGACGACGCCCTCGACGCGCTGGCCGAGCAGGCCCAGGAATTGAAGTTGGGTTATTAGGTGGCGGCCTATACGGTCATCTTCGATGCTTGCGTTCTCTATCCGGCACCATTGCGCGACATCCTGCTTCAACTCGCGACGGCCAATCTGTTCCGCGCGCGCTGGACGAACAGGATCCACGACGAATGGATCCGCAATCTTCTGGCGGCGCGCCTCGATTTGACGCCCGATCAACTAGTACGAACGCGCGCGTTGATGGATCGCACCGTGCCGGAAAGTTTGATCGAGGGTTTCGATCATCTTATTCCGACGATCGCGCTGCCCGATCCCGACGATCGCCACGTCGTCGCGGCGGCCGTCCATGCGCGGGCCGACGCGATCGTGACGTTCAATCTGAAGGACTTTCCCGCCGCGACGTTGGCGCGGCTTCATTTGGAAGCAATCCATCCCGACGATTTCATCAACTTCCAGATCGACCTCGACGAAGCGAAGGTCGTCGTGGCGGCGCAGAAATGCCGCGCACGGCTGAAGCAACCGCCAAAATCGGCGAAGGACTATCTCGATACGTTGGCGGCCTGCCAATTGCCGAAAAGTGCGACGCGTCTGCGGGCCTATGAAAGCGTAATTTAAGCGCGGCTGGTCCGGGGCTTGCTAAGCACCGGATCATGCGGATCGCGATCATCGGCAGCGGCATTGCGGGCTCTTTGCTTGCCAAGAATCTCGACGGTGTGGCAGGCGTCACGGTCGATTTGTACGAGCGCGCCGCCCCCGGCGAGCACGATGGTGCGGGGACGGGCCTCAATCTCGGGCCCAACGGCTTCAAGGCGTTGCGCCTGCACGATCCCGAGACGCATGCCCGATTGCGCGCGGCGTCCTGGGAATGGCGTACCTGGGTCGTCGAGTTGGTCGATGGCACGAAGCTGCTCGATCTCGATCTGCTCGACCTTGCCGACGAGCCGGGCGCCAGGCTGCGCTGGTCGGAGCTTTACGCGCTGATGCGCGAACCCGTGCTGGCGCGCACGCGCTACGGCCATGAGTTCACGGCGCTGGAGGAAGATTCCGCCCAGCGCCTGGTGCCCGTGTTCAAAACGCCGTCGGGCGAGACGATCCGCAATGGCGGCTATGACCTGCTGGTCGCGGGCGATGGGCGGTTCAGCAAATTGCGCGAGCTGACGTGCGGGCCGATCCAATCGCAGCAAATGGGCATCGGCATCTGGCGTTTGCTGACATCCGATGCCGGCAGCCCGTTCGACGATTACCGGCAATGGTTCTGCGGCAATAACCGCCTGCTCGCCTATCGCGTGCCCGGCGGCCATGTCTATGCCTGCGGTGTATCCGCGCTGAACGGCGATTCGATCGAAGCGCATCACAAGACCGAAGAATTCCGGCGCGCGAATTTTCTGCCGAAGGACAAGCCGCCCTGCCCGTCTGTCGCGTGGATTCTCGACCGCGCGGCGGCGCAGGAGAACGATCTGCACTGGGCGCGGCTGCAAGTCTCGCCATTGCTGCGCGGCGATTCTTTGGGCCGCGTGCTGCTGTTGGGCGACGCGGCGCAAGCGATGGTGCCCACGCTCGGCCAGGGCG
Organism: Pseudomonadota bacterium; assembly: GCA_020161965.1. Classification (GTDB taxonomy): domain Bacteria; phylum Pseudomonadota; class Alphaproteobacteria; order CACIAM-22H2; family CACIAM-22H2; genus Tagaea. Next base: position 3,276 of record JAIUNH010000329.1, on the reverse strand, counting down.
CCACGCAAGCAATCGAGGACGGCGCCATCGCCGCGTCGATCATCCGCAAAGGTGGCGGCGTCAAAGAGATCGCGGCGGCCCGCGATACGCGGGTGGAATTCGTGCGCGACTTCTCGTTGGAGGCGACCGATACGATGCTGGGTGCCGATCCGGTCGCGGGCACGTTGGCGAAATCGGGCCCGGAATTCTTGGCGAAGCTAAAGAAGCTTTATCGCGACGTGCCCGGACCCTAGTCCGCGCGGGGCAGCATCCGGCCGAGCTTGCGTCCACCGACGACATGGAAATGCAGATGCGGCACTTCCTGATTGCCGTCCTCGCCCGCGTTGCTGATCACGCGATAGCCCGTATCCGACACGCCCATCTGGCGCGCCACATCGCCGATCGCCTTCATCAGCGCGGCTTGTTCGGTGACGGAGGCGTTGGCGGTGAAATCCGCCATCGAGACGTAAGCGCCCTTCGGGATCACCAGCACATGCACCGGCGCGCCCGGATTGATATCGTGGAAGGCGAGAACATGGTCGTTCTCCATCACCTTCTTGCACGGGATTTCGCCGCGCAGGATCCGCGCGAAAATATTGTTGGGATCGTAGGTCATTTGTCCTCGTCGTCGAAGCCGCGCGCGGCTTTCTCGGCGATGCCCGACATGCCTTCGCGGCGCCCCAGCTCGTCCCACACTTCGCGCGGATCGACCCGCGCATCGGCCCACAGCACGAGCAAATGGTACATGAGGTCGGCACTTTCGGAGATCAGGCGCTCGCGCTTGTTGCGCACCGCTTCGATCACCACTTCGACCGCTTCCTCGCCGACCTTCTGGGCGATTTTCTTCGTGCCCTTCTGGAACAGCTTGGCGGTGTGCGACGTCTCGGGATTGGCGCCGCGCCGGGACTCGATGGTCCGGAACAAGCGGTCCAGGATGATATCGGTGGAGGGGTGCGGGGCCGTTTCGGTCATTATTCGAAGAATTTGGGCCCAATCGCCCGCGCGATCAAGTGCGAACCGGCAACCCGGCCTTGGCCAGATGCTGCTTGACCTCGCCCACCGTGAATTTGCCGAAATGGAAGACCGAGGCGGCGAGCAACGCCGCCGCATGGCCTTCGCGCACGCCGGCGACGAAATGATCGAGCGTCCCGACACCGCCCGAGGCGATGACCGGCACCGACACCGCATCGGCGATGGCGCGCGTCAGCGGCAGGTCGTAGCCGACCTTGGTGCCGTCGCGATCCATCGAGGTCAGCAGGATTTCGCCCGCCCCGTATTCGGCCATGCGCCGCGCCCAATCGACCGCGTCGAGGCCCGTGGCGTTGCGCCCGCCATGGGTGAACACTTCGAACTTGCCGGGCGAAACCTGCTTGGCGTCGATCGCCACGGTCACGCATTGGCTGCCGAATTTCTCGGCCGCTTCGCGCACGAATTCCGGCCGCGTCACCGCCGCCGTGTTGATCGAGGCCTTGTCCGCACCGGCGAGCAACAGCTTGCGGATATCGTCCACGACGCGCACGCCGCCGCCGACGGTCAGCGGCATGAAGCAGCGCGCGGCGGTGCGGCCCACGACGTCGTAGATCGTTTCGCGGTTTTCGTGGCTCGCGGTGATATCGAGAAAGCAAAGCTCGTCGGCGCCCGCGGCGTCATAGGCGGCGGCGGCTTCGACCGGATCGCCCGCGTCGACCAGATCGACGAAATTGACGCCCTTCACCACGCGGCCGGCTTTGACGTCGAGGCAGGGGATGATGCGGATTTTCAGCATCAGGAAGCTTCCAGCAAATCGATCGCAGCGCGCAGATCGATGCGCCCATCGTACAACGCGCGGCCCGAGATCACGCCCGCGATCCCGTCCTTCGCGTGACGCTTCAACACGGCCAAATCGTCGAGCGATGCGACACCACCGGATGCGATGACCGGGATCGACACGGCTTTGGCCATCGCGACCGTCGCGTCCACGTTCGGGCCCTGCAACGCGCCGTCGCGGTCAATATCGGTGTAGACGATTGCGGCCACGCCGGAATCTTCGAATTTGCGCGCGAGATCGACGGCTTTCATATCCGACGTTTCGGCCCAGCCTTGCACGGCGACATGGCCGCCGCGCGCGTCGATGCCGACGACGATCTTGGCGGGGAATGTCTTGCACGCGCGCTTGACGAAATCGGGGTCCTTCAACGCGATCGTGCCGAGGATCACGCGCGTCACGCCGGCGTCCAGCCACGACGCGATCGCCGCGTCGTCGCGAATGCCGCCGCCCAATTGCACCGGCACGTTGGCGTTTTTGAGGATCGCGCGTACCGCATCGGCATTGACGGACTTACCCGCGAAGGCGCCGTCGAGATCGACGACATGAATCCAGCGCGCACCCGCTTTGACGAACTGTGCGGCCTGATCGCCCGGATTGTCGTTGAACACGGTCGCCTGCGCCATGTCGCCCTTGTAGAGGCGCACGCATTTGCCGCCCTTCAAATCGATCGCGGGGAACAGAATCACGGGCGCCACTCGAGGAAGTTGGAAACCAAAGCGAGGCCGATCGCCTGGCTTTTTTCGGGATGGAATTGCGTGCCGGCGATATTGCCCTTCGCGACGGCCGCGACGATGGGCCCGCCGTAATCGGCCGTCGCGATCACATTCGCCTTATCGGCCGGCGTAAAGTGATAGGAGTTGGCGAAATAGACATGGGTGCCCTTCGGCCAACCCTTCAGCAAGGGATGATCGGCGAAGTCGAGCGCATTCCAGCCGAGCTGCGGCAGTTTGAGTGCGGGATCCTGCGGTTCCATGCGGCGAACTTCGCCGCCGAGCCAGCCGAGACCTTCATGAACGCCGTGCTCGTAGCCGGTCGCGGCGAGCAATTGCATGCCCACGCAAATGCCGAGGAACGGCGCGCCGCGCTTGACGACCGCGTCGTTCAACGCATCGACCATGCCGGGCACGGCGCGCAAACCCGCCGCACAGTCACCAAATGCCCCTTGGCCCGGCAATACGATGCGGTCGGCCTTGCGCACGATATCGGCGTCCGACGTGACGACGATTTCGGCGCGGCCCTTCGCCTCATGCTCGAACGCTTTGGCGGCCGAGCGCAGATTGCCCGACCCGTAATCGACGACGGCGATTTTCATAGCGCGGCCGGATGGCGGCGGAACCAATCGAGTTCCGCTTCGTCGAGATCGCGGCCCAAGGCGAGACCGCGCTCGATCCAGCCACGCCGATAAAGATCGTTGCGCCGCCAGTCATTGGCTTCAAAGCCGACGATCAGCGCGAATCCAAGCCCGATCAGCGCATCGGTGAAGGGATCGA
>JAIUNH010000328.1 GCA_020161965.1 Pseudomonadota bacterium | reverse complement strand
AGCGCCGCACCTGGCGCGCGCAAGGCCTCGATCATCGCGCGATCCGCGAAGCGACCGCGCGCGAATTGAATCAGACGGGCTGGCTGCCCGCTTTGCCCGCAAATGCCGAGGCTTCGGATTTGAGCCAATCGGCGAACAACGCCACCTTGCGCAAAGCAAGCTTGGGCTCCGGGTACACCAGCCAATAGGCGAAATCGACCGGCACGGCGGTGCCGAACGGCTTGATCAAGCGCCCTTCGGCGAGATCGGCGGCGGCGAGCGACGCCTTCGCCAAAGCGACACCGCGCCCCAGCGCGGCCGCTTCCACGACCAAGCTCGATTGATTGAAGCGCGGGCCCCGCGTGCCGTCGATATCGCTCGCCCCGGCCGCCTTCAGCCACATCGTCCAGCTCGGGCACGACGGATCGTCGTCGGGGCTGTCGTCGTGCAGCAGGGTTTGATCCTTCAGCGCCGACACGGCGTCGAGCCGCTGCTTGCCCTTCAGCAGCTTGGGGCTGCACACCGGAAACACGGTTTCTTCGAGCAAACGCTCGCAATGCAGATCGGGATAGCGCCCAGCACCATAGCGAATGGCCAGATCGACGCCGTCCGAATGGAAATCGGTCAGCGCCATCGAGGCACCCACACGCACGTCGATCTCCGGATATTTCGCCTGGAACCGTTCGAGGCGCGGCAACAGCCATTTCGCGGCGAAGGACGGCGCCACCGAAATCGTCAGCACGCCGGCATCGCCCAGATTGTCGATCTGCTCGATCGCGGCTTGCAGGCTTTCGAACCCGTCGCGAATGCCGGGCAGAATCGCCTGGCCCGCATCGGTCAGCAGCAGAATGCCCTTGGTGCGCTGGAACAGCTCGATCTCCAGATGATCTTCGATCGTCTTGATCTGGTGGCTGACCGCGGCGGGCGTGACGGCGAGTTCGTCCGCCGCCTTCGTCACGCTGAGGTGGCGGGCGACGGCCTCGAAGGCGCGCAAGGAATTGAGCGGGGGCAGACGGCGACGACGCATGGCATCATTCTAAACGCCCCATGAATAATTTTCCGCGCGAAAATTCGGCACACCCGCCTTGCGCGCAAGGCTAGACTTATCCCCGTCCAGCGATAAGGGAGCGAGCGCGATGACCGAGCCGAAATGGAAGCATGACGGGGTGCAAGTGATTCCGGCGGACACGCTCGACTCCTCCACCGCCGGCAAAACGGCCGGCATGAACCGCGCCACGGCGATCGATTTCGCGCGCGCGGGCGCGCAAAAACTATGGGCCGGCACGGTCCATATCCATCCCGGTGCCAAGACCGGCGCGCATCACCACGGGCCGCTGGAAAGCGTGATCTATGTCGTGCGCGGGCGCGCGCGGATGCGCTGGGGCGACAATCTGGAATTCGTCGCCGAGGCGGGCCCCGGCGATTTCATCTTCGTGCCGCCTTACGTGCCGCATCAGGAGATCAACGCGAAGGAGGACGAGACGCTGGAATGCGTGCTCGTCCGCTCCGACGGTCAGGCGGTCGCGATCAATCTCGACATCGAACCGGCCGAGAAGCCCGAAAACGTGAAGTGGATCGACCCGATCCACCGCCACTGATCGCGGGTTACGCGGCGACGGCCTTGCGGGTGACGAGCAGCTTGTCGATGCGCCGCCCGTCCATATCGACGACTTCGAGCGTCCATTCACCGATCTCGACCCGCTCGCCGGTTTGCGGCAGGCGGCCCAGACGATGGAGCACGAGCCCGGCGACGGTTTCGTAATCCGCGTCCTTGACGGCGGGCATGCCCGTGCGTTCGGCGAATTCGTCGGCCGGCATCCAGCCCGCGACGAGATACGAGGAATCGTCGCGCATCACCATCGCCGGCTCCTCGTCCTGGTCGTCCTTGAACGAGCCCGCGATCGCCACGAGGATGTCGGTCGAGGTGATGATGCCTTCGAAATGGCCGTATTCGTCGACGACGAGCGCCATATGCATCGACGATTCCTGGATCGCCTTGACGACGTCGAGCGCATCCATGCCGTCGAGCACCGCCGGCACGGAACGCGTGTGCTTGCGCGCGTCGATCGTGCCGCGTTCGAGCAGTTCGACCAACGCGGCCTTGACGTCGAGCACGCCGACCACCGCGTCGGGCCCGCCTTCCCAGACCGGCACGCGCACGCGCGAGGTTTCCAGCAATTGCTTGCGCAGCGCGTCCTGGGGCGAAGCGATGTCGATTGTTTCGACCTCGTGGCGCGGCGTCATCAGCGATTTGGCCGCACGATCGGCCAAGCGCATGACGCCCGAAATCATCTCGCGTTCCTGGCCTTCGAGGATGCCGGCGGTCGCGGCTTCCGCGAGCACGTTCTTCACTTCCTCTTCGGTCACGCTTTCGTTGGCCGCATTCTTGGGCCCGAACAGGCGCAGCACGGCCTTGCCCGAACGGTCGAGCAGCCAAACGAGCGGGGCGGCGGCACGGCTCAAGGCCAGCATCGGCGGGGCGACTTTCGCCGCCACGCGTTCGGGATCGCGCAACGCGATCTGCTTGGGCACGAGTTCACCGACGATCAGCGAGAGATAGGTGATGGCAACGACGACGATGCCCACGCCCAAAGCATCGGCCGCGGCCGGGGGCACGCCGAGTTCGGAGAGATAGCCGGAAAGGCGCAAGCCGAGTGTGGCGCCCGAAAAGGCGCCCGACAGAATGCCGACCAGGGTGATGCCGATCTGAACCGTCGACAGGAAGCGGCCGGGATCCGCCGCCAGGTGCAAGGCGATCTCCGCCCCGCGATTACCCCTATCCTGCAAAACCTTAAGCCGGGTCGGCCGGGATGAAACGACGGCCAATTCCGACATGGCGAGCAAACCATTGACGATCGTCAGCACCAAGACGACGGCGATCTCGACGTACACCTATTACTCCAAAGATGCCGGCCCGCGACGGATTGGCGGCGGCTTCAAGGCGCAAAGGTATAGCACGAGCGCGCAGGGTGTATTACGCGGCTAAAATTATAAAAACAGAAGCTATTTCAGTTCCTTAAACGGCAATCGACAACCCGAGATCGGTGATTACCAGCTGATCCGCTCGAGATTGTCGAAGGTCATCTCGCTGCCATCGGCCAGGACGATGGTGCCCGAAGCGTCGTTGCCGAGTTCCAGCGAGCCCGTCGTCCCCTCGGCCGCAAGCTCGGTGCCGTCCGAAAGGATGACCGTCCAGCCGCCTTGGCCGGGCCCCGCCCCGCCGCCATCGACGATGACCGTGTCGGTCCAGCCGCCGCCCGCCCCGCCATCGAACGTGTCGCGCCCGCCGCCCACGCCGAAATAGGCGATATCCGACCCGGCCCCGCCGGAGATCGTATCGTTGCCGCCGCGCCCGTCGAAAACATTGTCGCCCGCATCGCCGGTCAAGCGGTCGGCGAAGCTCGAGCCGGTGACGTTTTCGAACTCGGCGATGTTGTCGCCTTGCGCGAAACCGCCCGACGCGGTGTTGTTCGAAAGATTGACCGTCACGCCGGCGGTGCTGTCGGAATAGTCGAGCGTGTCGATACCGGTGCCGCCGCGCAGCGTGTCGGCCCCGTCGCCGCCCTGGATCGTATCGTCGCCCGCCCCGCCCAGGATGCTGTCCTTCCCGGCATTGCCCGCCAGGAAATTCGCGTCGGCCGAGCCGGTGATCGTGTCATTGCCCGATGTGCCGAGCACGTTTTCGATCGACGCGTAGCGATCGCCGGCCGCATCGCCCGTGGCGCCCGTGCCGGTCGAAAGATTCACGTTCACGCGGCTGGAGGTGTAGGAGAAATCGACCGTGTCGATCCCCGACCCGCCGGTGATCGTATCGGCACCCGCACCGCCGACGAACGTGTCCGCCCCGCCGCCGCCGGTCAGAACGTCGTTGCCCGCACCGCCGTCGAGGCGTTCGTCGCCCGCCGAGCCGGTCAACGTATCGGCCTTGGACGAGCCGATCACGCCTTCGAAGCCAGAAATCGTGTCGCCCGCCGCGTCGCCGCCCGACACGGCGCCGGTCGCGAGATCGACATTCACGCCCGAACCGCTCGCCGAATAGGACAGCGTGTCAAAACCATCGCCGCCGATCAGCGTATCGGCACCGGCACCGCCCTGGATGACGTCGTTGCCCGCCCCGCCGTCGATCAAATTGTCGCCGGTCGAACCGGTCAGCGTATCGTTGAACGCCGATCCGGTGACCTGCTCGAAACCGGAAATCGAATCGCCCTGGGCATGACCGCCCGACGCGGCGTTGGTCGCGAGATTGACGCTGATCGCGGCATTGGACGCCGAATAATCGAGCCGGTCATTGCCCAATCCGCCGACCAGCGTGTCCGCCCCCAAGCTGCCGCGAATGAGATCGTCGCCGGCCCCGCCGTCCAAACGCTCGGCACTATCGGCGCCGGCAAGCGTATCCGCCCCCGAACCGCCGATGACGGTTTCGAAGCCCGAGAACACGTCGCCCGCCGCATCGCCGCCCGAAGCGGTGGCGGCCGCCAGATCGATATTCACGCCCGAAGTGTCGGCGGCGTAGCTCAGCGTGTCGTTGCCGGCCCCGCCGATCAACGTATCGGCGCCCGCCCCGCCTTGGATGATGTCGTTGCCCGCTCCGCCATCGATGCGGTTGGCCCCCGCATCGCCGGTCAGCGTATCGGCCCCCGACCCGCTGGTCAGGTTTTCGAAGCCCGACAGCGTGTCGGTACCGGCACCGGTCGCCACACCGGTGGCGAGATTGGCCGTGATCGCGGCGGTCGACGACGAATAATCGACGGTGTCGATGCCCTCGCCGCCGATCAGCGTATCGTTGGCGCTGCCGCCGGAGATCGTGTCGTCGCCCGCCCCGCCGTCGAGGCGATTGGCGACACTGTTGCCGATCAGCGTATCGTTGAACGCCGAGCCGACCACCGTTTCGATCGTGGCGAGCACGTCGCCCGCTGCATCGCCGGTCGAAACCTGCGCCGTCGTCAGGTTCAGATTGACCTGCACGGCGGCGTCGGACGCGCTGTAATCG
>JAIUNH010000327.1 GCA_020161965.1 Pseudomonadota bacterium | reverse complement strand
GGTCCCGTCGCGATCATCGAACATCCCGACGTGCGGCGCATGCTGCTCGACATGAAAGCGCGGCTCGACGCGGCACGCGCCCTCACCTACGCCGCCCATCTCTCGCTCGACCTCGCCGCCAAATCGCCCGACGCGGGCATTCGCGCGCATCACCAGGCGCGCGTCGATCTTCTCACGCCCGTCGTCAAAGCATGGTCGACCGATATCGGCGTGACGGTCGCCTCGCTGGGCGTGCAGATCCATGGCGGCATGGGCTATATCGAGGAGACGGGGGCCGCTCAGTATTATCGCGATGCGCGCATCACGCCGATCTACGAAGGGACGAACGGCATCCAGGCCAACGATCTCGTCTTCCGCAAGATCGGCCGCGATGGCGGGGCGGCGCTGAAAACCTTCCTCGACGAAATCGCCGCGATCGAAGCCGATCTCGCTGGCGCGTCGCAGCCCGATCTCGTCCGATTGCGCGATATTTTGACGCAAGCGCGCGACGCGGTCGCCGCTGCCGGGGCCTTCATCGCCGAGACGGCGAAGGCGGAACCCGACAAAGTCGCCGCCGGCGCCGTGCCGTTCCTCGACATGCTGGGCACGCTGGCGGGCGGCGCGTTGCTCGCCAAAGGCGCCATATTGGCCGCAAAGCGCCCCGACGATCCGCATACGCGTCGCCGCTTACTTGTGGCGCGGCATTTCGCCGACCATCTTCTGTCCAAGGTGCCGGGCGCGCTGCACGGCGTGCGCGACGGCGCCGCGTCGGTCTTGACGGCCCAAGCGGCCGATTTTTAGCCACAGCGTGCGAGGAATCTTGGGGACAGGTTCAAAATTTTCTTGAACCCCGGGAAATTAGCGTTCAAAAACCGAGTCATAAGCACGGGGTGCCCGGCGTTGGAGTCGGACACCCCGTTTTTTCAATCGTGTCCCCGTCCGATGGGGATGGTTTGGAGGTGTGGGCAAGGAATGGCAAAAAACTCCGTACTGCGCAATTTGAAGGTCGTCACCGGTGATGCCCGTGACACCTCCCCCAAATCCCTCAAGGCGCAGTCGGCTGATCAGCCGGTCCTGTCCACACATGCTCCCGTCGAAACGGTCGCCAAAGATCACTTCATCGAGCGCAACGGCGTGAAATACGCCGGCACCCATCTGCTCATCGAGCTGTGGGGCGCGAAGAACCTTGGCGATTCCGCGCTGACCGAAGCCGCGTTGCGCGAAGGTGCGGTCACCGCCGGTGCGACGATCCTGCATTGCCACCTGCACCATTTCGGGCCGAATGCCGGCCTGTCGGGCGTGCTGGTGCTGGCGGAGAGCCACATCTCGATCCACACCTGGCCCGAACGCGAATACGCCGCGATCGACGTGTTCATGTGCGGCGTGTGCGATCCCTATCAGGCGATCCCGGCGATCAAGCGCGCCTTCGAACCGACCTCGCTGCAGGTCGTCGAAAGCCGCCGCGGCATCATGGCCTGATCGCTTTTCCGCCCAGTAACTTGGAAAGGGCGGTCCATCGCGACCGCCCTTTTCTTTTCCGGAGTAGTGCCGTGACCGACAAGAAGCCCTGGTTCAAGGAAACGCTGTACCCGGCCATCGCGCAAACCTACGCGATGGACAAGGTGCTGTTCCGCGAGCGTTCGGCGCATCAGGACCTCGTGATTTTCGAGAACGCGGTCTATGGCCGCGTGCTGGCGCTGGACGGCGCCATCCAGGTCACGACGCGCGACGAATTCGTCTATCACGAGATGATGACCCATGTGCCGATCCTGGCGCATGGCAAGGCCAAGCGCGTGCTGATCATCGGCGGCGGCGACGGCGGCATCTTGCGCGAGACGTTGCGTCACAAATCCGTCAAGCACGTGACGATGGTCGAAATCGACCGCGCCGTGGTCGATATGTGCCTGAAATGGATGCCGTCGATCGCGGGCAAATCCTTCGCCGACAGCCGCGTAAATCTCGTCATCACCGACGGCGCGAAATTCGTCGAGGAAACGACGGCGAAGTTCGACGTCGTGATCGTCGATTCGACCGATCCGATCGGCCCCGGCGAAGTGCTGTTCACCGAACGTTTCTATAAAGCCTGCGCGAAACTGCTGACGCCGGGCGGCATTCTGGTGAACCAGAATGGCGTGCCCTTCCTGCAGGGCGACGAGATCACGATGACCTATCGGCGCCGGCGCAAGGCGTTCAAGGTCGCGTCGTTCTATGTCGCGGCGATCCCGTCCTATTACGGCGGGTTCATGGCGTTGGGCTGGGCGACGAACGATGCGAAGGCGTCGAAGCTGCCGGCGGCGACGATCGCCAAGCGTTTCGCCAAAGCGGGCATCAAGACCAAATACTACACGCCGGAAATCCACGCGGGCTGCTTCGCCCTGCCCGCTTTCGCCGCCGCTTATATTCGCTAATTAGCGACGCATAATCGCGCCGGCGATGTCGGCCCCGTCGCTTTTGGCGAGCGACAGGTCGACATCGAGCAGGATCGCGTCGCGCAAGATCGAGCGCGTGAAATTCGCGTCCAGCACATTGGCGCGATGAAGATTGGCGCCGGCGAAATCGGCGTCCTGAAAATTCGCGTCGGCCAAATTCGCGGGCCACAAGCGGCCCGACGGCTGACCGTTGGGCATCGGCATATTGACCGGGGCGAGCGACGCTTTCGTGAACGTTGCACCCTGCGCGTTGCAATGGCTGAGATTGGCGCCGTTGAAATTCGCTTCCGCGCAGTTGGCACCTTTGAGATCGGCGCCGGCCAGATCGCTCATGATCAACTGGCAGCGCACGAGCTTGGTCCCGGCGAGCTTCGCGCCCGTCAGCGTGGCGCCGGAGAGATTGGCGTTCGAAAAATCCAGGCCCGACAGATCGGCCTTGGTGAAATCGGCGCGGCGGCCCAAACGGCCTTCCGACTTGATCCACAAGGCGTGATCGCGCAATTGGGATTGCACGGCGTCGGAAAGCTGTTCGGCTTCGATCGCCAGATTGGCGCCTTGCGTGTTGGCACGCGAGAGATCGACGCCCGCCAGGATCGCACCGATCAAATTGGCGTCGCGCAGATCGGCGCCGTCCATGATGGCGCCCGACAAATCGACGCCCTTGAGATTGGCGCCGGCGAGATTGGCACCCATCACATTGGCGCCCTTCAGGATGGCACCTTCCATATTGGCGCGCGGCATCGACGCGAGTTCGAGATTGCAGCCCGCCAGCTTGGCGCCCGTGCAATCCGCCTCGGTCAAATTCGCTTTGGAAAGATCGGCACCCTGGGCGTTGGCTTTTGCCAGGATCGCCTGTTCGAGGTCGGAGCCTTGCAGATCGGCCGAGACCAGCGCGATCCCGTCGCCGCGGCGCGACTGCATCAGCGTGCCGCCGCGCAGATCGGCGCCGCGCAGATTGGCGCCGCGCAAGCGGCAGCCGCGCAGATAGGCGCCGCGCAGATCGGCCTTAGCGAGGTTCGACAGGCTCAGATCCGCGCGATCGAAGTTTGCGGCGAACAAATCGGCTTCGGACAGATCCGCACCCGCGAGTACCGCGCGCGACAGATTGGCGCCCGGCAGCTTCGCCTGCCGCAGATTGGCGCGCGTCAGCGACACGCCGTGCAAATCGGCGAGCGTCAGGTTGGCGCGCACGCCACCCGGCTTTCGGTTCAGGAATTTCTCGTGGTCCGAAAGGATCTTGACGATTTCTTGCGGACTAAGCGGACCCGGCATGTATTGGTCTTAAGCGGAAAGCTGGATGATTCAAAGACCCTAATTCACCCTCGGCGGGGCGGCAAGCGTCCCCGGCCCAGGCCGCGCCCCTTGCGGATGGCGGATAGCCCGAATTTATCGCGAACGGCGTCGATCGCCTTCTCGACTTTCGCCGATTGGGGGTCGTCCGGACCCGATACGGGTTCCGTCCCGAAAAGGTCGTTCTGGCGCACCGGCTCGGCCCCCGGCTCCGCCAATTCGCTGGCCCCGACCCCGATCAGGCGGAATCGACGCTGGCGGTCGCGGGCGACCTCCTTGCGCAGCATCTCGTCCGCGGCGCGGAACAGGGTATCCGCCAACTGCGTGCCCGCTGGCAAGGTCGTGCGGCGGGTCAGAATCTGGAAACTCGAGGTCCGCAGCTTCAACTGGACCGTCCGCCCGGCCAAATGATGTTTTTTGAGCCGGTAAGCCACCTTCTCGGCCAGCGGCCAAAGCTCGCTCGACAATTCCTCCGCGTCGCCCAGATCGCGCAGGAAGGTCGTCTCGGCCGAAATCACCTTGGCTTCGCGCTCGGGCTCGACGGCGCGGGTGTCGCGCCCCTCGGCCATGGCGAACAGCCATTTGCCGGTGTCGGCGTAGCGCGCGGCAAGTTCGCGCTCGCCAGCACGCTGCAAATCGGCGACCGAGACGAACCCGTCTTCGGCCAAACGCTGGCCCAGCTTCGGCCCCACGCCGGGTAGCACGCGGATGGCGCGCGTCGCCAAAAACGCGTGCGCCTCGGCCCGGCCGATCACGCCGAAGCCGCGCGGCTTCTCAAGCTCGGAGGCAAGTTTCGCGATCAGCTTGTTGGGCGCCAAGCCGACCGACACGGTGATGCCGATCTCCACCTCGATCCGCTTGGCGATGCGCGCGAGCGTGGCGGCGGGTGTGGCGTGATGGAGTTTTTCGGTCCCCGCCAAGTCGAGAAACGCCTCGTCCAGCGACAGGCTTTCGACCAAGGGGGTGGCTTCCTCGAAGATCGCCTTCACCTGGCGCGACACGCCGGCGTATTTCGCCATATCGGGGCGCAGGATGACGGCGTGCGGGCATAGCTCGCGTGCCTTGAACATCGGCATCGCCGAGCGCACGCCGAATTTGCGTGCGTTGTAGCAAGCGGTCGAGACGACGCCGCGCTGCCCGCCACCGATGATCAGCGCCTTGTCGCGCAAACTGGGATCGTCGCGTTTCTCGACCGAGGCGTAGAACGCGTCGCAATCGATGTGGGCGAGGTGGAGAGAATAGAGCTCCGGGTGTGCTGCGAGGCGGGGGCTGCCGCAGCGTTCGCAGCG
>JAIUNH010000326.1 GCA_020161965.1 Pseudomonadota bacterium | reverse complement strand
TCGATCTGGCTGCGCGCCGAGCTCGACACGCTGGTCCGCCGGACCGCGCGGCGCAACAACCGGCCGCTGTTGAACGCGGGCGAACCGCGCGAGATTTTGGCCAAGCTGATGACATTGCGTTACCCGGTCTATGCCGAAGCCGATCTCGCGGTCGATTCGGCCGACGCCCCGCCCGAAATCACCACTCAGCGCGTGATCGACGCGCTCGCCAAATATCTCGCCGGACAACAAACGCAATGACCCAGACCGTCCGCGTGGCCCTCGACACCCGCGCCTACGACATTCATATCGGCGAAAAACTGCTCGAACGCGCGGGCGAATTGATCCTGGGCGTGCGCAAGGTGAAGCGCGTCTTCGTCGTCGCCGATTCCAAAATCGTCGCCACGCATCTGCCGCGTCTGGAAAAGGGCCTCGCCGCCGCCGGCATCGCGGCGCATGTCGTAACCTTGCAAGCGGGCGACGCGGCGAAATCCTGGGACAATCTCGGCCGCTTGCTCGACGCGATCCTCGACCAGCGCCCGGAACGCGCCGATCTGCTCGTCGCCTTGGGCGGCGGCGTGGTCGGCGACATGACCGGTGTCGCCGCATCGCTGCTGCTGCGCGGGCTCGATTTCGTGCAGATCCCGACGACGCTGCTGGCGCAAGTCGACAGCTCCGTCGGCGGCAAAACGGGCGTGAACACGCGCCAAGGCAAAAACCTGATCGGCGCGTTCCACCAGCCGCGTCTGGTGCTCTGCGATCTCGACGTGCTCGACACGCTGGGACCGCGCGAACTGCGCGCGGGCTATGCCGAAGTGTTCAAATACGGGCTGATCGACATGCCCGAATTCTTCGATTGGTGCGAAGCCAACGGGCCCGCGCTGCTCGCGGGCGACCGCGCCGCGCAAGCCTATGCCGTCCGCGTCTCGTGCGAAGCCAAAGCGCGCATCGTGACCGAGGACGAGCGCGAAACCGGCGTGCGCGCGTTGCTCAATCTCGGGCATACGTTCGGCCATGCGCTGGAAGCCGATCTCGGCTACGGCCCGGAATTGCTGCATGGCGAGGCGGTGGCGATCGGCATGCGCCAAGCCTTCGACTTTTCGGTGCGCGCGGGTTTGTGCCCGGCCGCCGACGCCGCGCGCGTGCGCGCGCATATCCTGGCGTGCGACATGGCGGCCGATTTGCCGCGCCAGCATCGCTGGAACGCCGACGCGCTGATCGCCCATATGGGCCACGACAAGAAGGCCAGCGGCGGCAAGATCACCTTCATCCTGGCGCGCGGCATCGGCAAATCGTTCATCGCGCGCGACGCCGATATCGATGCGGTGCGCGCGATGCTGGCGGCGGAGTGCGCCGCATGAATTGGGCGGCGTTCGGCTGGGACGATTGGTCGGCGCTGATAGCACTCGCCGTCCTGTTGACCGCCAGCGCTTTGCTCAACGCCGCCGAATCCGCGATCGGCGCTTCGTCGCGCGCGCGCCTTCAGGCGCTGGAACGCAAAGGCAGCAAGCGGGCACCCCTCGTTCTTTATCTCAAGACCAAGACCGACGCGCTCGCCTCCGCCGTGCGCTTCGGCAATATCGCCGCCCTCGTGCTGGCGACGGCGTTGGTCGCCTGCGCCTTCACCTATGATTTCGGTTTCGCCGGGCCGATCTATGCCGCGATTTTGGTCGCCGGGTTGTTCGCCGTGTTCGGCGAAGCCTTCGCGCGCATCTGGGCGCTCAACAACGCCGATCGCGCCGCACTCGCCCTCGTTCCCGTCGCGCGGTTCTGGCTCGGGTTTTTGACGCCGCCCGCACGATTGGCGCGCGGGGTGGCGCTGGGGATTTTGCGCGGCTTCGGCTGGAAGCCGAAAGAACGGCCCGCCGAGGCGGCCGAAGAACAATTGAAAGGTGCGATCGATCTGCACGGCGCCGCGTCGCCCGATTCCGAGACGCGCAAGGAGCGGCAGATGATGCGCTCCATCCTCGATCTCGCCGACGTGACGGTCGCGGCGATCCTCGTCCATCGCCGTCAGGTTTTCGCGATCGACATCGAACAGCCGGCCGAAGCGATCCTCGATCAGGCGTTGTCGAGCCCGTATTCGCGCATTCCGCTGTGGCGCGGCGTGCCCGACAATATCGTGGGCGTGCTGCACGCCAAGGCGCTGCTGCAAGCGGTGCGCGGCCAAGGCGGCGACGCGGCGAAAATCGACGTGCCGTCGGTCGCGGCACGGCCGTGGTTCATTCCCGACACGACGACGCTGCTCGACCAGCTCGAAGCCTTCCGCCGCCGGCGCGAGCATTTTGCACTCGTCGTCGACGAATACGGCGGGCTGCTCGGCGTCGTCACGCTCGAGGACATCCTCGAGGAAATCGTCGGCGACATCGCCGAGCGTCACGAATTCAACGTGCCCGGCGTGCGCCCGCAATCGGACGGCAGCTACGTGATCGACGGCCACGTGACGATCCGCGATCTCAACCGCCAATTCGATTGGCGCCTGCCGGACGAATCCGCCGCGACCATCGCGGGCCTCGTGCTTTACGAAGCGCGGCGCATTCCCGACGTGGGGCAGGTTTACGTCTTTCATGGGTTGCGCTTCGAGATTGTGCGCCGCAAACGCCATCAAATCGCGACGCTGCGCGTCGCCGTGGCCGACGATGCGGCGACGGCGAAGACCGCGAAAATTCCGGTGTCGGGCGAACGCGCGGCCTGAATTTTCCGCACTTGCCAAGCGGCGGCGGTCGGGCGCTTAATTCAACCCAGGACGGCGTCCGAAACTTGCGAACGGGAAACCCGCGCAAGGCGATTTCACGATCATCACCGGACGACCGGGCACAGATCGGAGGAAACATGCATCGCCGTATTGTTCCCGACGTCATCTCCGGCCGCCAGGAATTGGCGACCGCTTCCGGCAACATGACCGTTCGCGACGCCTGCGTGACGATGGCCAAACGGCGCATCGGCGCGCTGATGATCGTCGAAGGCGGCCATCTTTCGGGCATCTTCACCGAGCGCGACGCGATGGCAAAAATCGTCGGCCAGCATCGCGATCCCGACAAGGTGACGCTGGCCGAAGCGATGACCCGCAACCCCGACACGATCGGCCCCGACGCCCCGCCGCGCGAGGCGTTGGAGATGATGCGCCGCTACGGCTATCGGCATCTGCCGGTGGTCGAGGGTGGCAAGCTGATCGGCATGGTGTCGGTGCGCGATCTTTACGCGGCGGCCTTGGGCGAACTCGAGGAAAACCTCAAGGAACGCGAAGCCT
The DNA here is from genome assembly GCA_020161965.1 of Pseudomonadota bacterium. Lineage (GTDB taxonomy): Bacteria > Pseudomonadota > Alphaproteobacteria > CACIAM-22H2 > CACIAM-22H2 > Tagaea. Next base: position 1,796 of record JAIUNH010000326.1, on the reverse strand, counting down.
TCATCGCGGGCGGGGCGGGCTACGGCCTGAACTGAACCGCTTGGCCTGGGCCGTGCGGCGGGCGATCATCCGGGACGAAACGTCCCGGAGATCGTCCTGCCATGCCTTCGCCCCTCCAGCCGACACCGCATGCCGAGCTTCCGCAAGCGGTTGCGCGCGAACCGATTCACACGCGCCGGATCGTCTGCAACGGTTATCGGCGCGCGGACGGTTTGTGGGACATCGAAGGCGAGCTGACCGACGTCAAATCCTATCCCTTCGACAACCGGTTTCGCGGGCCCATTCCGCCCGGCACGCCGTTGCATGGGATGAAGCTGCGCTTGACCATCGACGACGACATGACCGTGCGCGAAGCGCATGCCGCGAGCTACGCGACACCTTACGAAACATGTCCGGATGTGGTGCCGGATTTCGGCGCGCTGGTGGGCTTGCGCATCGGGCGCGGCTGGCGCAAGGCGGTGCTCGAACGTCTGGGCGGGGTGAAGGGTTGCACGCATCTGGTCGAACTTGCGATCAATGCGCTGGGCACGACCGCGTTTCAGACCGTGTTTCCGCTGCGCAAATCGAAAAGCGAGGGCCGGCCCGCCCATCTCGACACCTGCCACGCGCTGGCGCTGGACGGCGAAATCGTCCGCCGCGATTACCCGGCATTCCACGTCGAGCGGCGCTGAAGCCGCGCGCGCGCCGTCGGCCGGGGCCGATCATGCCGGGGCAGGCGGAAATAGGCGAGCACGTAGACGCGGATCGCCGACGATAGATTGCCGCGATGGGGCGATTTGGCCGCGCGTTCGAAAACTTCGTCGATCGCCAAGCCTTCGCGCGTCGCGATCTCGTCGATCGCGTCCCAGAAACCGGGTTCCAGGCGCATCGACGTGCGCTTGCCCCGGATCGTGACGTTGCGCGGGCGTTCGGAGGGAACGGGCAAATCCGTCTCCTAGAATAATTCAGAAATTAATAGCAAATCGGTTGTGCGCGCGCAAACGGCTTCGCCGCCATCGGGGGCGGCGCGCGGGCGATCAGGCTTTCGCGGCTTCGTCGGGCGTGCGGGTTTCCAGCGCCAACGCGTGGACGCGCTCGGCAAGCTCGCTCGCCAGCACGGCATAGACGCGCCGCTGGCGTTCGACCCGGCCCATCCCGGCGAAGGCGGCCGAAACGATGCGCACGCGGAAATGGGTTTCGCCGCCGGGGGCGGCCCCGGCATGGCCCGCATGGCGCGCGGACTCGTCCTCGATGTCCAAGGCGGCGGGCGCGAATTCGGCTGTCAGTTTCGTGCGGATGCGGTCGGCGTAGATCGGCATCAAACTTTCCTTCAGCGGCGGCGGCGCGGCTGGCCGGTGCGCAAGGTCCATTCGACGACCTTGCGCATGGCGGCGCCCAGCGCGTCGTCGAAGGCTTGCGCGACCGACGTCAGATCGCCGTGGGCCGCGCGCACGCGCTCGTCCGCGACGAAGCCCGCTTCGATCATGCGTTCGGGCAGGCGCACGAGGCGCACGCCCAAGCGCACATGCGCATGGGGCGCGGCGCCGTCGAAATACTCGGCCTGGAATTCGCGCAGATCGACCTTCAGCAGGTAATCGGGGCGCAATGCCGCCGAATCGCGGCTGACGCCGACGATCTTGCCCGAGGCTTCGAAGCTTTCGATCAGCAACGCTTGCACCATGCGCGGGGCGGTGTCGGTCCACGACGCGCGAGCGTAGAAATCGAGCGTATAGGGCGAACGTTGCAAAGCGATGCGCGCGGTGTCGAGCCCGCCCGAGGCGATCGGCAATTCGATCGCGAGCTGCCAATCGACTTGC
>JAIUNH010000325.1 GCA_020161965.1 Pseudomonadota bacterium | reverse complement strand
CACGACCGGCGGCGACATCACCGCCGAATGGCAGGCCGCCAACGGGACCATCAACTGGATCACGGCCGACGTGACGCCGCTGCACGATCGCATCCGCCGCGAAATGACGCTGCCGTCGGGCAATATCGACGCGGCCTTCTTCCTCAACCGCTACGCTTCGCCCAAGGTCTTCGAGCAGCTCGAGCCGCTCGACACTTTGCAGGCCGCCAAGCCGATCCAGGATTTCGCCGGGCTGAGCAAGGGCATGCTGGAAGGCATGACCTATAACGGCAAGCTCTACGGCATTCCCTTCCGCCACAGCACGACGGCGCTGGTCTACAACGAGACGCTTCTGAAAGAGGCCGGCTTCAACGGGCCGCCGAAGACCTATGCCGAACTCGTCGATATGGCGAAGAAGCTCCATCGCACCGACAAAAACGGCCAGAAGGTCTACGGTCTGTCGCAGGTCGGCGATTCGCCGGAGTTTCTGCTGAGCTTGATGCTCGCAAGCGGGAAGCAGCTGCTCGATCTCGACTACAAGCTCAACGCCGATACGCCCGAATTCGTCACGGCGCTGAAGACGCTCAAGGACCTCTACGACAATGGCGGTCTGATCGACAATTACCTCAGCACGCCGTTGGACTCGCTGATCTCCGACATGCAGAACGGCCGCGCGGTGATGAGCTTGAGCCCCTTCAACCGCGAGATCGTGCTGAACGACGCGAAGCTGTCGCGCTATCCGGGTTCGTTCAAGGTAACGTCGGTGCCGATGGGCCCGAACGGCGTTCTGCGCGCCCAGACCGAAGTCTGGTATCTCGTGATCCCGAAGAACTCGAAGCAGAAGGACCGCGCGTGGGAACTCATCCGCACGCTCTCGGCCCCCGAAGCGACGATCCGCGAGACCTTGAACGGCAACGGCGCTACGCGGCCCGCGGCCTATCAGGACGCGCGCGTGCAAGCGGTGTTGGCCTCCGCCGCCGAGCAGGCCCGCTCGGTCGCGTCGGCGAGCCTCGCCTTGCCGGGCTTCGACGAAACCACGCGCGCCCAGGCGATTTTGAGCGAGGAAGCCGACTCCTTCCTGCTCGGCCAGCAGACGGCGGAAAAAGCGGCGGCCAATATTCAGCGCCGCATCGAACCGCTGCTGCCCAAAAAGCAGTAATCTACCGAGGCCCGGCGAAACACCGCCGGGCCCTCTTCTTCCCGGCGTCGAGCGACGCGACCGATCGGCAGAGCCATGCGCCGCTTTTCCTTCTTCCATCTTCTACTGCTGTCCCCGGCGCAATCGCTGACGACGCTGATGCTCGCGAGCCCGGCGGTCTACGTCCTGTGGCTCAGCTTCACGACTTCCAATTACGGCCTCGATCCGCAATTCGTCGGCCTCGCCAATTACGAAAACGTCCTGACGGATCGTCATTTCTGGACGGCGACGAAGAACACGTTTCTGATCGTCAATATCGTCGTCTACACCGAACTTATCCTGGCGCTGGGCATGGCCTTGCTGGTCGCAAGCCTCGGCCGGTGGCGGATGATCCTTTTCGCCGTGATCCTCGTGCCCTACGGCATCAGCGAAGTCGTCGGCGTGTTGTCGTGGCGCTTCCTGGCCGATCCCAATATCGGCCTGCTCGCCAACGCCTTTCGCGCCTTCGGCGGCAATTTCAGTTGGTCGCGCAACGTCGCCGACGCCTTGATGCTGATCTGCACGATCAGCATCTGGCACCATTTGCCGTTCACGTTCGTCATTCTCTACGCGGCGGTCATTTCGGTGCCGCGCGAGCTTTACGAAGCCGCGCGCATCGACGGCGCCACCGCGCTGCAATCGTTCTGGAACGTCACCCTGCCGCTCATCATGCCGGCGGCGGTGCTGGCCATCCTGTTCCGCTACGTCTTCGCCTTCCGCATGTTCAGCGAAGTATGGCTCGTCACCGCCGGCGGCCCCGTCCGGATGACCGAAGTGTTGGGCACCTATCTCTATCGCGTCGGATTCAGATTCTCGGATTTCGGCGCCGCCGCGGCGACCGGCTGGCTGATGGTCATCGCCTCGCTGGTGCTGGCGTCGTTCTATCTGCGGACCATGTACCGGGCTTCGTTCGCCAATGACTAAATTCCTCAAAATCGCCGGCAAGGCGATCCTGATTTGCCTGATCGTCGTCTGGTCGATCTTTCCGGTCGCCTATGTCGTGCTGAATTCCTTCAAATTCCAGCGCGACATCTTCGCCTTCCCGCCCCGCGCGTTCTTCACGCCGACTTTGGGCAACTACGCCGATCTGCTGAGCAAGTATCCGGACTTCTTCGGCTTCGTCGCCAATAGCTTGTTCATCGCGGTTCTCGCGACGTTGCTGTCGGTCTTCGCGGCCGCGTGTGCGGGCTACGTCTATTCGCGCTTTCGCTCCACGGCCCTGTCGGCATCGGCGTTCTACCTCATTGCGGTTCGCTTGCTGCCGCCCCTCGTCATCACGATTCCGCTGTTCCCGTGGGTCAATCAGCTCGGCCTCGCCGACAGCCATCTGATCTTGATCCTGCTTTACGCGACCTTCTGGGTGCCGCTGAACGTGCTGATCATGAAGGAATTCATCGATCAGATTCCCAAGGAGCTGGACGAGTCCGCCACGGTCGACGGTGCCAGCGAAGGCCAGATTTTGCGCTATGTCGTCGCCCCGCTCGCCAAGCAAGGGATGGTCGCCTGCGCGGTGTTCGTGTTCGTGTTCGCTTGGAACGAATATGTCTACGCCTTCATCTTCACCATCCAGAACGCGAAAACGACGCCGCTGATCCTGAGCGAGTTGATGGATTCGGTCACCGGCACCAATTACGGAATTCTATTTGCGGCCGCGACCGTCCAACTCGTCCCCATCCTGATCGTCGTTCTGGCCTTGCAGCGTTTCCTCGTCGCCGGGTTGACGGCGGGGGCCGTCAAAGGATGAGCATCCTCGTCTGCGGCGAGGCGATCGTCGATCTGTTCGTCGATGTCGCGGATGGCGAGCTACGCGCGAACCCCGTACTTGGCGGCTCGCCTTTCAACGTCGCGATCGGTCTTGCACGGCTCGACGTGCCGACATCGTTTTTCGGCGGCTTGTCCGCCGATTCGTTTGGCGCGGCGATCCGCGCGCGGCTTCTGGCCGAGAAGATCGACACACGCCACGCCGTCGCCACCGATCGCCTGACCACGATCAGCGTCGTCGGCACGGATGCGGCGGGCCGCCCGGCCTACGCGTTTCACGGCGAAGGCAAAGCCGATCGAAGTGTGGGAATCGCCGATCTTCCGGCGAAGCTGGACGACGACATAAGCACCCTCGTCATGGGTTCCTACACGCTTGCGGTCGAGCCCGTCGCCGCAGCACATCTTGCCCTCGCGCGGCGCGAAGCGGGCCGGCGCTTGATCTCGATCGATCCCAATCTGCGGCCGACGGTCACGCCCGATATCGATCGATGGCGGCATCAGTTCTCCGATTTCCTGCCCTGTGCGGGCATCATCAAGGCCAGCGACGAGGATCTCGGTATCGCCTTCCCCGGCATTGCCCATCGCGACCTCACCGAAAGTTGGTTCGCTGCTGGCGTCGCCCTCTGCGTCATCACCCAAGGTGCCGATGGCGCCGTCGCGTGGCGGCCGGGCCAGGAGCCGATAGTCCAAAGCGGCTGCCCCATCCGCCAGGTCGATACGGTCGGCGCCGGCGATAGCTTCCACGCAGCGTTACTCGCGCGCTTGCATCGCGTCGATGCGCTGTCGCGTCAGGCGATCGCCGCCCTCGACGATGCGCATTTGTTCGACGCTTTGGCCTTCGCCGTGACCGCATCCGCGATAACATGCACGCGTCTCGGCGCCGATCCGCCGAGATCGACGGACATCAGGATTTTCTCACCATGAAACCGATCGCGCTCAATCGCGGTACCCTTGCATCGCTTGGCGCCGCCGCGGAAATCCCCCGCTTCGCGCCTGCACAAGTCGCGGCCGGCATCGCGCATTTCGGGCTCGGTGGATTCCATCGCGCGCATATGGCGCGCTATACGCACGAATTGATGGAGCGCGACCCAGCGTCGCTCAACTGGGGCATTCTCGGCTGCCTGTTGATGCCAAGCGATCGCCGCATGGGCGAAAGCCTTGTACCGCAGGACAGTCTCTATACGCTGATCGAACGCGAGGGCGCGCAAGAGCGCGTGCGCATCATCGCGTCGCTGGCGGGTCTTGTCGACGCGACGGCATCGAGCGCGCCGCTTCTGGCACGGCTCGACGATCCGGCGATCCGCATCGTCAGCCTGACGGTCACGGAGCATGGCTACTGCCTGAACGCCGCGACCAAGCGCCTCGATCCAGACCATCCGTTGATCCGCGCGGATCTGGAAACGCCCGAGACGCCGCGCAGCGCCATCGGCGCGATCGTCGAAATGCTCCGCCGGCGCAGGCGGGACGGCAAAACACCGCCGACGCTGCTGAGCTGCGACAATATCCAGCATAACGGCAAGGTGCTGCGTGCGGCCGTCCTCGCCTTGGCCGCCTTGCGGGACGACGCATTGGCCGCCTGGATCGAACGCGAAGTCGTCTTCCCCTCGACGATGGTCGATCGGATCACGCCCGTCACCTCGCCGGCGGATATCGAGTATCTGGCGACACACAATGGCATCGCCGATCGCTGGCCGGTCGTTTCCGAGAGTTTCAGCCAGTGGGTGATCGAGGATCGATTTCCGCAAGGCCGACCGGCCTGGGAGGATGTCGGTGCGCAATTCGTCGCGGACGTTGCGCCCTACGAGTTCATGAAGCTGCGCTTGCTGAACGCAAGCCATCTGGCTGTTTCCGGCCTCGGCCAGTTGGCGGGTTATGTCACGATCGACGAATCACTCGCCGATCCGCGCATCCGCACCGTGATGGCGGCGCTGATGGATCACGAGACCGGACCGACCTTGCCGGCAATTCCGGGCGTCGATCTCGGCACATATAAAGCGCGGCTGATCCAGCGTTTCGCGAACCCCGCGATCCGCGACACGGTTCAACGTGTCAATACCGACGCGCCGATCAATTATCTGCTCGATCCGATCCTCGACCGCTTGCGGACCGGCGGGGATATCACCTTCCTGTCGCTGGCGCTCGC
>JAIUNH010000324.1 GCA_020161965.1 Pseudomonadota bacterium | reverse complement strand
GCACCTTGACCGACAACACGCAGGTGAGGCCTTCGCGCGCGTCGTCGCCGGTCAGCGCCACCTTGTCCTTTTTGCCCGCCATGTCGGCGGCCATCTTCACGATGGTGCGCGTGAGTGCTGCGCGGAAACCGGCCAAGTGCGTGCCGCCATCTTTCTGCGGGATGTTGTTCGTGAAGCAGAGCACGGTCTCGTGATAGGCGTCGGTCCATTCCATCGAGACTTCGACGGAAATGCCGTCCTTCTCGCCCTTCACGGAAATCGGCACGTGCAGCGCCTGCTTCGAGCGGTCGAGATACTTCACAAACGCCTCGATGCCGCCTTCGTAGAACAGCTCGACGCGCTTGGGCTCGACATGGCGCTCGTCCGATAGGATGAGCTTCACGCCCGAATTCAGGAAGGCGAGTTCGCGCAAACGGTGTTCGAGCGTTTCGAAATCGAAAACGGTCTGCGTGAAGGTTTCCTTCGACGGCAGGAAGGTGACTTCAGTACCCCGCTTGTCGCCGGCCGGGCCCATCTCGGCGAGCGGGGCCACCGCTTCGCCATGCTTGAATTCCATCTGGTGCGCCTTGCCCGCACGCCAGATTTTCAGCACCAATTTTTCGGACAGCGCGTTGACGACCGAAACGCCCACACCGTGCAGACCGCCGGAGACCTTGTAGGAATTCTGGTCGAATTTCCCGCCCGCGTGCAGCTGCGTCATGATGACTTCGGCCGCCGACACGCCTTCTTCGGCGTGGATATCGGTCGGAATGCCGCGCCCGTTGTCGCGCACCGTGGCCGAGCCGTCGGCGTTGAGCGTCACTTCGACCGCGTCGCACCAGCCCGCCAGCGCTTCGTCGATCGCGTTATCGACGACTTCGTAGACCATGTGATGCAGGCCCGAGCCGTCGTCGGTGTCGCCGATATACATGCCCGGACGCTTGCGCACGGCGTCGAGCCCGCGCAGCACCTTGATGGAATCGGCGCCATAGGCGGCCGAGGCGTCGTCGATATTCTTGGGAACGGCGGTCATATTCAGCCTCGATGCGGATCGCAAACGCCGTCCTGGACGGCGAAGAAAACGGCGCGTTCGCGCAACAGCGCGAAGGCGTCGAGGTCGGCCCCGGTCGCCCAATACTGGGCGCCCAAAGCGTCGAGTTCGTCGAACAACGCCGCCCGTCGGACGGGGTCGAGATGCGCGCAAATTTCGTCGAGCAGCAGGATCGGCGGATGGCCGCGCTCGGCCGCAAGCTCACGCGCGTAAGCCAGCACGAGCGAGATCAGCAGTGCCTTCTGCTCGCCGGTCGAAAGGAATTCGGCGGCGGTGTCCTTCGCCGCCCAATGGGCGCGCAGATCGCCGCGATGCGGCCCGAACGCGGTCGAACCGCTTTCGGCGTCCGACTGACGATTGGCGGCCAAAATCTCGCGCGCGCGATCTTCGGCGGCCAAAGCCGGCATTTCCGCGACCAGCGTTTCGATGGCGCCGGTCAGCGTCAGGTCCGGAGCCGGGAACGCGCCGATATTCGCCTTCACCGCGCGCGCGAGGCGCGCCACGGTTTGGCCGCGCGCGATGGCGATGGCGATACCGTGCCGGGCGAGCGAATCTTCGAGGGCCGCGAACCACGCATCGTCGCGATTGCCGTCGGCGAGCAGGCGCGCGCGTTCGCGCATCGAATATTCGTAGGCCGAAACACGGCCCGCATGTTCGGGATCGAAGCCGTAAACGAGACGGTCGAGGAAGCGGCGGCGCGCACCGGGTCCTTCGGCGAACAAGCGATCCATTTCGGGCAGCAGCCAGATTACGGAGAGATGCTCGGCGAATTCCTGCTGACCGCGCACGGGGCGGCCATCGACGCGCAGAATGCGCTTATCGCCCTCGCCACGGCCAGTGCCGAGGCGGATTTCATCCTCGCCCTTGAACACTTGGGCGGCGACCGCCCAAGCGGCAGACGAGCCGCGACGCTCAGGCTCCGTCACCCGCGCGCGGCGCAAACCCTTGCCGGGGGCGAGGAACGAGATCGCTTCCAGGATATTCGTCTTGCCCGCCCCGTTGGGGCCGACCAGCGCCACCGGATGCGCGCCCGGTTCGATGCGCAATTCGGCGTAGGAACGGAATTGCGCGAGATCGAGACGCGCGACCGCTGCGGCCGCCTTCGCGGGGCCGGGCGACGGGTTGGCGTGGGCGAGACGGACGCTCAATCCCCTCACACGCGCATCGGCATGAGGACGTAGAGCGCGCTTTGATCGGCGGAATCGGTCACCACGGTCGGCGAGGCGGCGTCGGCCATTTTGAACGTCGCGTTCTCGCCTTCGATCTGCTCGGCGATGTCGAGCAGATAGCGCGCATTGAACCCGATTTCGATCGCGAAGCCCTGATAGGCGACCTCGATCTCTTCGTTCGCCGAACCCGCTTCGGCCGAATTGGCCGACAGCGCCAGCGTGCCCTTGGTCAGCGCCATTTTCACGGCGCGCGACTTTTCGGTCGAAATCGTGGCGACGCGATCGACGGCGGCGGCGAACTCGTTGCAGTTCACCTCCATCGTCTTGTCGTTGCCCGACGGAATGACGCGCTCGTAATCCGGGAATGCGCCGTCGATCAGCTTGGAGGTCAGCACCGCGTCGCCGAAGGCGAAGCGCACGCGCGTGTCGGACAGCGACACTTCGACGGCGCCGTCGACCTCGTCGATCAGCTTGCGCACTTCCATCACCGTCTTGCGCGGCAGGATGACGCCGGGAATGTTTTCCGCACCCGCCGGCAGCGGCATTTGGATGCGGGCCAAGCGGTGCCCGTCGGTCGCGACGGCGCGCAACACCTTCACGCCGTCGGCGGCGGTCGAGTGCAGGAAAATGCCGTTGAGGTAGTAGCGCGTTTCCTCGGTCGAGATCGCGAAGCGCGTTTTGTCGATGAGCTGCTTGAGCTCCGGCGCGCCGAGCTCGAATTTATGCGGCAGATCGCCCGACGCCATTTTCGGGAAATCGTCGGCCGGCAACGCCGCCAGCGCGAAGGTCGAACGGCCCGCGCGCAAGGAAACCTGACCCTTGCCCGCATCCCATTCGAGACCAACTTGGCTGCCTTCGGGCAGCTTGCGCACGATTTCGTAGAACGTGTGCGCCTGAACGGTCGTCGTACCGGGCTTGGCGACTTCCGCCGTCACCGTTTCGACGAAGGCCACATCCATGTCGGTCGCGGTCAGCGCGAGGGCGCCTTTGGCCGACGCGTCGAGCAGCACGTTCGACAGAATGGGGATCGTGTTGCGCCGTTCGACGACGCTTTGAATATGGCCAAGGGCCTTGAGCAGGGCCGCGCGCTCGATCGTGATTTTCATAGGGGCGTGGGCTTTGCGATATGGGGTTTGGCGAATCGAAATTTCGGGTTTCGATTATACCAAACGGGGCGCGAAGCAAAAGCTCCGCGAACGCCGAAACAGCCTTGGAAAACCGCGTTATTTCAGCGCTTTGCGCGCGGTCTCCGCGACCACGAGGCGGATCGCCGCCAATTGCGCGCGCAAGCCCATCGACGCGAGAAGGGCCGGGTCCGATTCCGGGTCTTTTTTCAGCAATGCCGCAACCATTTCGGGTGTGCGCGGCAGATGGACGAAACCGCAAGGCACGCCGCGCCCTACGCGCGCCAGCAGCCCGTAGAGGGCGGCATTGCACAGGAAACGGCCGGGATCTTCCGACACGCGTGCCGGAATGCCGGCGGCGAGCAGTGCTTTGCGGATCGCCGGGATCGGGAAGGTCGAGGCGCGCGTCGCGGGACCCGCCTTGTCGATCTTGCCTTTGCGCTTCTTGCCGTCGTTATCGGGGATGCGGAAATCGAGCTCGTTGTACGAAGTCGATTCCAGCCGGATCACGCTCTCGCGCTCGGCCAAGCCCAAAGCCACGACGGCGATCGGCTTCACCTCGGCCAGCGCCGTGTCGAGCGCTTCGTCGATCTTGGCGAGCGACACCGGCAGGATGCGCGCCTCGATCCGCGCATCGCCCGCCCATTCGCCGTCCAATCGCGTGGCGATGGCTTGCGACGGGTTGAAGCGATGGCCGCCGAAGACCTCGAACCCCGTCAGCAGAATGCGCGGGTGACGCGCCATGCGGGATTACGCTTCCAACATCCGGCGCAGCAGCTCGATATCCTCGCTGAACGCGATATCGGAGCCGCGCAGTTCCTCGATCTTGCGCACCGCGTGCATGACCGTGGTGTGGTCGCGCCCGCCGAATTTGCGGCCGATTTCCGGCAGCGAACGGCTGGTGAGCTGCTTGGCGAGATACATCGCGACCTGGCGCGGCCGCGCCACCGCGCGCGCGCGGCGGGGCGAATGCATGTCGGCCAAACGGATCGCGAAATGCTCGGCGACCTTCTTCTGGATTTCCTCGATCGTCACGCGGCGATCGGAAGCGCGCAGAATATCGTGCAGCACTTCCTGGGCGCCTTCGAGACTGATCGGCCGGCCGATCAGCGTGGCATGCGCCACGATGCGGTTCAGCGAGCCTTCGAGTTCGCGCACATTCGCCACGATCTTGTGGGCGAGGAATTCGAGCACCTTCGGCGGCACGATGGTGCCGAGCTTCTCGGCCTTCGTTTCCAGAATGCCGAGGCGCAATTCGTAGGTCGTCGGGTGGATGTCCGCGACCAGACCCCAGCCCAGGCGCGAACGCACGCGGTCTTCCAGGCCTTCCAGATCGGCCGGCGATTTATCCGCCGACAGCACGATCTGCTTGTTCTGATCCACGAGCGCGTTGAACGTGTGGAAGAACTCTTCCTGCGTCGCGTCCTTGCCCGAGATGAACTGGACGTCGTCGACCAGCAGCACGTCGACCGAGCGGAACTGCTCCTTGAAGGACATCGTGTCCTTGAAGCGCATCGCGCGGATGAACTGGTACATGAACTTCTCGGCCGAGAGATAGACGACCCGGCGCGAGGGATGCTTCTTGCGGATATGCCACGCGATCGCGTGCATCAGATGGGTCTTGCCCAGACCCACGCCGCCGTAGAGGAACAGCGGGTTGAACGGCACCTTGGCTTCTTCGGCCACGCGCTTGGCGGCGGCGGCGGCGAATTCGTTCGATTTGCCGGTGACGAAGCTTTGGAAGGTAAAGCGCGGATCCAGCGGTG
>JAIUNH010000323.1 GCA_020161965.1 Pseudomonadota bacterium | reverse complement strand
GGCCTCGCCCATCTCATCATGCCTGCGCTGAATCTCGCGCTGTTCAATGTCGCGGTGGTGCTGCGGCTGACGCGCGCCGGCGTGCGCGAGGTCATGCCGATGGATTATGTGAAATTCGCCCGCGCCAAGGGGCTTAGCCCCAGCCGCGTCATTGGCGTGCATGTATTGAAGAATATTCTCATTCCCGTCGTAACGGTGGCCGGCCTCGAATTCGGCGCGACGATCGCTTTCGCCGTGGTCACCGAAAGCATTTTCGGCTGGCCGGGCATGGGCAAGCTCATCATCGACAGCATCAACAATCTCGACCGGCCGGTAATCGTCGCCTATCTGATGATCGTGGTGCTGATGTTCATCGTCATCAATCTGGTGGTCGATATCCTCTATTCGATCCTCGATCCGCGCGTGCGGCTCGGGGATATGGGCAAATAAGCGATGGCCGGTGTGACGCAAGCGAGCGCCCCCGCAAGTGAAGGCACCGCCAAGGTCGAAACGCCGTTCCGGCGCTTCGTCGCGGATTTCACGGAAAGCAAACTGGCGCTGGGCGGCTTGATCGTGTTCGCGATCGTGTTCGTCGCGGCGATGCTGTGCGCCTTCATCTCGCCGCAGAACCCCTACGATCTTCGCCAGCTCGACATCATGGACGGCAAGATGCCGCCGGGTTCGGTCTCGGGCGACGGTTTGACGTTCCTGCTCGGCTCCGACAGCCAGGGCCGCGACATGGTCTCGGCGATCCTTTACGGGCTTCGCACGTCGTTCCTCGTCGCCGTCACGTCGGGCTTCATCGCCGCGGCGGTGGGCACGACCGTCGGGCTGATCGCGGCCTATTACGGCGGCAAGATCGACACGTTCCTGATGCGCACGGTCGATATCAAGCTGTCCTTCCCGGCGATTTTGATCGCGCTAATCCTGCTCGCCTTGCTGGGGCAGGGGACGGGCAAGATCATCCTGGCGCTGGTCATCATCCAATGGGCCTATTACGCGCGCACGGTGCGCGCCTCGGCGCTGGTCGAGCGGCGCAAGGAATATGTGGAGGCGGCGCATTGCTTGGCGCTGCCCAAATCGCGCATCCTGTTCCGGCATATCCTGCCCAATTGCCTGCCGCCGCTGATCGTCGTTGCGACGATCCAGATCGCCAATTCGATCGCGCTGGAAGCGACATTGTCGTTCCTGGGCGTCGGCCTGCCGATCACAGAACCCTCGCTAGGCCTGCTGATCGCCAACGGCTTCGAATACATCCTGTCGGGCGTCTATTGGATCAGCTTCTTCCCCGGCATCGCGCTGCTGGTCACCATCGTGTCGATCAATCTGGTCGGCGACCAATTGCGCGACGTCCTCAATCCCCGGCTCCAGAAGTAATCCCATGGCGGCGACGCTCGAAGTCCGCAATCTCCAGACCCATTTCCACACCAAGGCCGGCGTGTTGCGCGCGGTCGATGGCGTGTCGTTCACGGTGGGCGAGGGCAAGATCCTTGGGCTTGTCGGCGAGTCCGGTTCGGGCAAGTCGGTCACCGGCTTCTCGATCATGGGCCTCGTCGATCCGCCGGGGCAGATCGTCGGCGGCGAAGTGCTGTTCAAGGGTCGCAACATCGCCGGCATGGCGGAGGACGAGATCCGTAAGCTGCGCGGCAATCGGATTGCCATGATCTTCCAAGACCCGATGATGACGCTCAATCCGGTCTTGAAGGTCGAAACGCAGATGATCGAGGCGGTGCAGGCGCACGAGAATGTCGACCGCAAAACGGCTTGGACGCGCGCGCGCGACGCGCTGGGGCAGGTCGGCATTCCCAGCCCCGAGGAACGTCTTGCGTCGTATCCGCATCAATTCTCCGGTGGCATGCGCCAGCGCGTGGCGATCGCCATCGCATTGCTCAACAAGCCCGACCTGATCGTCGCGGACGAGCCGACGACGGCACTCGACGTCACGATCCAGGGCCAGATTCTGTACGAGGTGCAGAAACTCGCGCGCGAAACGCGCACGGCGCTGATCTGGATCACGCATGATCTGTCGGTCGTCGCCTCGCTCGCCGACGAAGTTTGCGTGATGTATGCGGGCCGCATCGTCGAACGCGGGTCGGTCGACGACGTGCTCGACCATCCCGCCCATCCTTATACGGCCGGTTTGATCGGCTCGGTGCCCAGTCGCAACGCGCGCGGTGCGCCCTTGACGCAGATCCCCGGTGTGATGCCCTCGATGCTGAATCTGCCGTCGGGCTGCGCGTTCCGGATGCGCTGCAAATACGCCGACGAGGCTTGCGCCAAGGCGCCGCCCGAACCCGTGGGCCAGCGCGGCGTGCGCTGCATTCGTCCGCTCGCGGAGGTCGCGTGATGAGCCAAGCGACCGAAAAGCCGCCGCTGATCGAGCTTCGCAAGGTTTCGCGCCGCTTCGTCAAAAACCTCGACTTCGCGGCGAAACTCGCCGCCAAGCTCGGCGCCGACGTGAAGGAAGAAATCGTCCACGCGGTGGACGGTGTGGATCTCGCGGTGCGCGAGGGCGAGGTCGTGGGCCTGGTCGGCGAGTCCGGCTGCGGCAAATCCACACTCGGCCGCATCGTCGCGGGCATCCTGCCGGAAAGCTCGGGCGAGGTGTTTTATCGCGGCCGCAAGCTCGGCGATCTGAAGGGCAAGGAACGCATCAAGGCGGCCTTGGCCGTGCAGATGATTTTCCAAGACCCGTTCGCCTCGCTCAATCCGCGCATGCGCGTGCGCGACATCATCGGCGAAGCGCCGCTGCATCACGGGCTTTGCAGCAGCGGTGAATTCGAAAGCTATGTCGACGAGACGATGCGCCGCGTCGGCCTCGATCCCGGCTACAAGCGCCGCTATCCGCATCAATTCTCGGGCGGTCAGCGCCAGCGCATCGGTATTGCGCGTGCGTTGGCGGTGAAGCCCGATTTCGTCGTTTGCGACGAATCGGTTGCCGCACTGGACGTGTCGATCCAGGCGCAGATCCTGAATCTGTTCATGAAGCTGCGGGCCGATCTCGGCCTCACGTATCTCTTCATCAGCCACGATCTGGGCGTGGTGCGCCATCTCTCCGACCGCGTCGTGATCATGTATCTCGGCCGCGTGGTGGAGGAAGGCCCGACCGAAGAACTCTTCGACAAGCCCAATCATCCTTACACGGTGGCGCTGCTGGGCGAGATCCCGCGCCTCGATACGCGCCGCCGGCAATTCGTGCCGGTGAAGGGCGAAATTCCGTCGCCGTTGAACCCGCCGACGGGTTGCCATTTCCACCCGCGCTGCCCGCATGCGATGGCGCGCTGCAAAGCCGAAATTCCCGCTCTCAAGCAAATCGCGCCGGGCCGTTTCGCGGCCTGCCACTTGAACGATGGCCAGTAGTAAACCCTTCGACATGCATCTGCCGCCTGCGGGGCGCGATATCCCGCTGGTGCTGGATTCGCCCCATAGCGGCACCGATTATCCCGCCGATTTCGGCTATGCCTGCGATTTCGCGCTGATCCGCAAATCGGAGGATACGCATGTCGACGCGCTGTTCGCGCATGCGCCGTCGCTCGGGGCCCCCTTGCTCGCGGCACGCTTCCCGCGCGCCTATATCGATCCGAACCGCTCGCCGCTCGACATCGATCCTGAATTGATCGACGGCGTATGGCCGGGCCAGATCGTGCCGGGCGAGAAGACGAAGCTCGGCCTCGGCCTCATCTGGCGCAAGATCAAGGCGGGCACGCCGGTCTATGCGCGCAAGCTGACGGTCGACGAGGTGTGGAAGCGCATCGACGAATGCTATCTGCCCTATCACGCCGAGTTGCAGCGTTTGACCGATCGCGCTTATGCGCGCTGGGGCCGCGTCTATCACATCAATTGCCATTCGATGCCGGCGGTGGGCGATCGCGAAACCTCGGCCGACGGCGAATCCGTGCGGCCCGATTTCGCCATCGGCGATCGCGACGGCACGACCTGCGATCCGGCCTATACGAAATTCACCGTCGATTTCCTGCTGGCCAAGGGCTACGACGCGCGCGCCAACGATCCCTATAAGGGCGTGGAACTCGTGCGTCGTCATGGGCGGCCCGCCGAGAAGCGCCACGCGATCCAGATCGAGGTTAACCGGCGCCTCTACATGGACGAGGAAACGCGCGAGCGGAACGCCGAGTTCGCCAAGACCAAAGCGGTGCTCGACGCTTATCTCGACGCACTTGCTGGCTGGATTGCCAAACGCTGATGGTGACGCCCCGACTTTCCAAGTTGAAGCCGGGGCGCCAATTTTCGTCGAAGGCCGAATACGAGAAGACGCTCGAGAAATTGCAAACGCGTCTGCTGACGATCCAGCAGGCTTACTATCATTCGAAACGTCGCGCCGTTCTGGTCTTCGAAGGTTGGGATGCGGCGGGCAAAGGCGGGGCGATTCGCCGCTTGACCGAAACGCTCGATCCGCGCGGCGTGCATGTCTGGCCGATCGGCGCACCCACGCCGGAGGAGCAAGGCCGCCATTATCTCTATCGCTTTTGGCGCCGTCTGCCGGCACCCGGCACGATCGCGATCTTCGATCGGTCCTGGTACGGGCGCGTGCTGGTCGAACGCGTCGACAAGCTGATCGACAAGCCCGTCTGGAAGCGCGCCTATCGCGAGATCGTCGAGTTCGAGCGCATGCTGGTCGATGACGGCGTGCGCGTGGCGAAAGTATTCCTGCATATCTCGCCGGAGACGCAGCTCGAACGCTTCGCCGAGCGGCTGGAAGCGCCCGAGAAGCGCTGGAAGTTGACCCAGGCCGATATCGACGCGCATCTGCGCTACGACGATTACGCGCAAGCGGCGGACGACATGTTCGCCAAGACGTCGTGGAAGGGCGCACCGTGGAAGGCGATCCACGCCGATTCCAAATGGAACGCGCGCATCGATGCGCTGACGCATGTCTGCGACGTTTTGTCGGCGGGCGTGGATCTGAAGCCGCCGCCGCTCGATCCCGATTTCATCAAGGCCGCAAAGCGCTTGCTTGCACGGCATAAGAAACGTTAGCGGCGCTTGGCCGTCAACGACAACAGCGCCGACTTGCCCGCGTGTTTGGCGAGCTTCGGCACGGCAGCGACGTGATCGTCCGCCCGCCAGTCGACGAAAACCGCATCGATGAAACCTGC
>JAIUNH010000322.1 GCA_020161965.1 Pseudomonadota bacterium | reverse complement strand
GTTTTCTCGCGGCTGCCCGACGCATTTCGCGAACCGCGCGAACTCAGCGAATGGGAGAGATTCGAGCTGTCGGGCCGTTCGACGCATTCCTTCCTCGAAGGCCCGTCCTTTGATCGCGACGGGCGCCTCTACTGCGTCGATATCGCGGGCGGGCGTATCTTCCGCATCTCGCCCAACGGCGAATGGACGTTGTTCAAACAATACGCGGGCGAGCCGACGGGGCTGAAGATCCACGCCGATGGCCGGATCTTCGTCGCGGACAACAAGCTCGGCATCCTCGAAATCGATCCGATCAGCGGCGCGATCGCGCCCTTCGTTCAACGCGTGAATCTCGAACCGCTGCGCGGCTGCAACGATCTCGTCTTCGCCGACAACGGCGATCTCTATTTCACCGTGCCCGGCCAAAGCAGCCTGACCGATCCGACCGGCCGGGTCTATCGCGCCACGCCCGATGGCAGGGTATCGCTGCTGCTCGGCAACGTGCCTTATCCGAACGGGCTGGTCTTGGACGCGGCGCAATCCTCGCTCTATGTCGCGGCGATGTACGCGAATCAGATTTGGCGCGTACCCCTGGGCGGGACCGCCTCACCCGCCATGGGTGTCGGCGTTTTCGTTCATCTGTCGGGCGGCTTGGGACCCGACGGCCTCGCACTCGATATGGACGGCAATCTCGTGGTCGCACAAGCACGCCACGGTGCGGTCTGGGTGTTCAACGATTTGGGCGAACCGCTCTATCGTGTGCGGTCCTGTGCGGGACGCTCCATCACCAACGTCGCCTTCGGTGGCGCCGATAGCCGCACGCTGTTCATCACCGAAGCCGCGACGGGCAGCATTCTCCAAGCGGAGTTGCCCGTCGCCGGTCGTCCGATGTTCTCACACCACGCCCGATAGCCGTCACCGCATGAAACGCGACGGAATGGCGTATTTTATCGGCGATCCGGATGGTGGGCGCGACGGGGATTGCGACCCCGACCATGCCAACGCACGCGGACAGCGCGCCAAATCAATTGATTAGCGATGGGATTTCCCGCAGATCAGGTGGTGATCTGCGGAAAACATGATTTGCTCTAAAGAATCCGCATTACCGCTTCGATTTCGACCGTCATGTCGTGCGGCAGCGAGCCCATGCCGACGGCCGAGCGTGCGTGCTTGCCATTGTCGCCCAGAATTTCGACGAACAAATCCGAACAGCCATTGATGACCTTCGGATGATCGGTGAAATCCGGCACCGCATTGACGAAGCCCAGAACTTTCACGACCTCGATCTTCGCAAGATCGCCGGCGGCGTTGCGCGCCACCGACAGCAACCCCAGCCCCGCAAGCCGGGCATGCGCATAGGCATCGATTGCGCTGACATCGCGCCCGACCTTGCCGGTCAGCGGCTTACCGTCGGGCGAGCGCGGTCCGCGCCCGGAAATATAGATCGTGTCGCCCACGCGCTTGAACGGCACGTAGTTGCCGGCAGGCTTGGGTGCCGGCGGCAGGATCAATCCGAGAGCGGCGAGCTTTTCGTCGGGCGTCATGGGCGGTCGTCCTTCATCCTTTCACGGCGCCGGCCCCGAGGCCGGCGACGAAGCTGCGCTGTACGAACATGAACAGCACCACGGGCGGAATGCTGAACAGCGCCGCGGCGGCCATCAGCGAGGTATAGTCGACGCCGTAATTCCCGATGAACGAGGCGATGCCGACCGATCCGGGCCAATTGTCCTCCGACGACAGCAGCGTGCGCGCCAGAAGGTACTCGTCCCAGCCTTCGATGAAAGCGTAGATGCCCGTCGCGACCAGCCCCGGCAACGCCAGCGGACCGGTCACGCGCCAGAACACCTGGAACCAATTGGCGCCGTCGATCAGCGCCGCCTCCTCGATCTCGTGCGGGATCGAATCGAAGACCGAGCGCATCATCCACACCACGATCGGCAGCGCGAAGGCGACGTTGCCGACGATCAGCGCGGCGTGGCTGTCGAGCATGCGGAAATAGACGAACGCCTTGAACATCGGGATGATCAGCACGATCGTCGGGATCATCTTGGTGGACAGCACCATCACCGCGAAGGTCTGCTTGCCGCGATAGCGGAAGCGCGACAGCGCGAAACCGCCGGGCACGCCGATCAACAGCGAGAAGAATGCCGTGCCCGCCGCGATCTTCAGGCTGTTAACGATCCAGGTCAGGAAGCGCGGATCGGTCAGCAGCGTGGTGAAATTCGCCAAATCGATCGCCGTGGGGATCAACGCCGGCGGGAAATGGAACAGCGCGTCGCGCTTCAGCGCGCCGATGGCGCCCATCCAATAGATCGGGAACGCCGCGAACAAGCAGATCGCGATCACGCCCAACGCGTGGCCCGTGCGGCGCAACGGGCCGGGTTTGCGCGTCGCGATCATGCCTCGTCCTTTCGGCGGAACAGCAAAGTCAGATAGAGCGTCGTGATGCACAGCGAGATCGCCAGCACCACCATGCCGAGCGCCGAAGCCGAGCCCATGCGGAAATACTGAAACGCTTCGTGATAGGTCTGCAGCGCCAACACCTCGGTCGTGCCCGCCGGACCGCCGCCGGTCAGCAGCAGGATGATCGTGAAGGCGCGCCCGAAAATCGTCACCGTCATCAGCAAAATCACGAACATGCTGACCGATCGCAGACCGGGCAGCGTGACGTTGAGGAATTGCTGCCAATCGTTGGCGCCGTCGATCTCGGCCGCCTCGTAAAGCTCGTCGGGAATCGTCTGCAACGCCGCCAGGAACATGACCGACGCCAAGGGGAACAGCTTCCAGCTCGTCACCAGGATCACGGTGATCATCGCACCCGGCGATGCGGCAAGCATGTCGAGACGGTCGAAACCCAGCCCGTGCGTGATTGCGTTGAACAAGCCGTAATCGAAATTCAGCAGCCATTGCCACGAAGCGACCACCGGCACGACCGGCACCGCCCAGGGCAGAATGACCAAGCCGCGCGCCAGAAAACGGCCGGGAAAGGTGCGAAACAGCAGCAGCGCCGTGACGACACCCAAAACCCAGACGCACACCACGACGCCGACCGTGTAGACCACGGTGTTGAACAACAGCTCGGGAAACAGCGGCTGCGTCAGGACGGCGACGAAATTCTCAAGCCCGATGAAATCACCGATCCGCGTTCCCAGCGAATCGCGATGCAGGCTGACGAAGAACGCCTGCCCGATCGGATAGGCGTACATCGCCAGCAAAGCAAGCAGCGTCGGCGCGAAGAACAGGTAAGGCACCAGCCGGCGCCGCATCGTCCATCCCAGCAACGGTGCCGCTACCGTCGTCGTCGCACTCTGGGATCTCAAACCGGACATCGTCGTTTCCCGTCGAATCTCGATCCCCGGCGGCGCCCGCCGCCGGGGTGTTCCGCATGCCGCCGTCAGCGGCGCGAGGCCAACAGACGTTCGAACTCCGCCTGCATGTTGTCCAGCGCCGCCTTCACCGGCACGTTGCCGTAGACGAAGGATTCGAAATGGCGCTTGATCGCAACGTTGATCTGCGGCGCCAAGCTTTCGGCCCCTTGCGGTGCCGATGACGCCGACAGATTCGATGCCTGCAAGAACGCTTCGAAATCCGGGAAACGCGCCTGGATGTCGGCCGCCGCATAAACGGGGCGGATCGGCAACGAGGCGTATTTCTCGACCAGCTTCTTCTGGTTCGCTTCGGTCAGCAGCGACATCAGCAAACGCGCCGCTTCGTCCTTGTTCTTCGCGTCTTTCGGCACCGCCAACAGGGTCATGATGGTGAAGGACTGGCCCTGGCCGGGAAACGGCAGCACGCGCGTCTTCAGATGTTTCGCGATATCGGCGTTGACCGTCTTGGCGCGCACGAAGGCGAAGGGCGCGGACGCGATCATCGCGACCTTGCCGCTATAGATCAATTCGCGTTGCGTCATGAAGTCGATGCCGCGCGGGATCAGGCCTTCGTCGAAGATCTTCTTATAGAAGCTCATCGCTTCCAGCATTTTCGGCGAGTTCGCGACCGGTTTCCCATTTTCGAAAAACGCCGCGCCGAAGCCCAGCACGATATTCGAGATTTCATAGGCCGTGGGATCGGCCGCAACCGGCGTGCCCAGCAGCGCGAAACCGAACTGACCCTTGGCCGGATCGCGCAGCGCCTTCAATGCCGCATAGAACTCCTCCAAATTGGTCGGCACGCGCAGACCGACCGCGTCCAGCATGGCTTGGTTGTAGATCAAGGCACGCGGGTTGACCTGCAACGGCACGCCATAGATCTCGCCATCACGGATCGCGACTTGGATGACCTTGGGGAAGGTCGCAGGATCGACACCGGCGGCTTTATAATATTTGCCCAGCGGTTCCAGCAGGCCGGCCGAAATATATTGCCCGATTTGCGGATCCTGGAAGGTGAGGATCGACGGCGGATTACCCGAGGTCACTTCGATGAACTGCTTGTCGAAGAAGCCGCCGTAATTGGGCGAAGCGATTTTGACCGTCGTGTCCTTGTTGGCAGCGGTGAAGTCGTCGACGACTTCGCGCATGAAATCCTTCAGCGGCCCGCCCCATTCGTAGGACGGCCACACGATCTCACCCGCCTGCACCGGCGCGCCACCAAGTGCCGCCGCGACGGCAAGGGAACCGAAGATCTTCGTCATGCGCTCGAACATGCTGCACCTCCGTTGCGCCGGCCGGACGGCGGCGATTTATGTGCGCGCCGGGATCCGGCAGCGCATCGTTGACGACGAGAAGTATGTCGGCATCGAGCTATTTGCGAAAATATCAGTTTTTCCGTGAATCATTCATACGCGATATGCGTCATAGCTGCAGAGCGGCTCAGCCAAGCCGCGCCGTCCCAGCCCCGTGATCGCAAACAAGGCACCCGCCAAAGGTTGTGCGGCGCGTTGTGCGGGATCGGTCAGCAGGAAGCTACCCGACGTCACGTAGAGAACATCGAGATCCCGACCGCCGAAGGTGCACATCAACGGATGTTCGACCGGCATCCGGATGCGTTCGCGCAAAGCGCCATCGGGCGCGTAGCGCGCGACATGCCAATCGCGAACATGGGCACACCAATAATCGCCTTCGCCATCGACCGTGGCGCCATCCACACGCGCGGGGCTGCCCGCGGTCGACGCGGAGACGCG
>JAIUNH010000321.1 GCA_020161965.1 Pseudomonadota bacterium | reverse complement strand
TGCGCAATCCCAAGCAGTTCGACGTGATCGTCACCGACAATCTGTTCGGCGACATCCTGTCCGATTGCGCCGCGATGCTCACCGGCTCGCTCGGCATGCTGCCTTCGGCTTCGCTGGGTGCGCCCGACGCGACCGGCCGCCGCAAGGCGCTGTACGAGCCCGTGCATGGCTCGGCGCCCGATATCGCGGGCCAGGACAAGTGCAACCCGCTCGCCACGCTGCTCAGCTTCGCGATGATGCTGCGTTATTCGTTCGAGTTGGGCGATGACGCCGATCTGGTCGAACAGGCGGCGAAGAACGTGCTCGCCACCGGCATCCGCACGCCGGATATCGCCAGCCCCGGCGACAAGCTCGTCTCGACCACGCAAATGGGCGACGCGCTGCTCAAGGAACTCGACAAGCTCGCGGCGTAAACTTCGCCGCAGGCCAAACAAAAAGGCGGGATCGCAAGATCCCGCCTTTTTCGTTGGAGTGTCGCCGAACTACGCGTGCGTCGGTTCGGCGTCGTCCTCGGCCTCGCTGCCGCCGAAGCTCGGCACGTAGCTCCACACCCAGGCGGGCGGGAAGTTCATCATCGCAATACCCTTGCGCTTGCCGGTGAGGCCGAGCGGCTTTTCCTTGATCGGCGAGGCGAGCGAGTAGGTATATTGCAGAATTTCGCCGCCGGGCACCATCACGTCGATCGCGGCCTTGGTCAGGCCCTTCTGCACGTCGAGGGGCAGCGGCACCATCGGAATGCCCGAGATGACCGTGCCGACCTTGCCGACCCATTGCGGCGGCAGAAGCTGCGGCAGCTTCGTCGCGTCGCCGTGGATGACATTCACGTTGGGGAATTCGCGGCGCAGATAGGCGCACATATCGGCGTCGATCTCGACCACGAACAGGCGATCGGTCGGAATGCCCGCGGCGAGCAGCGCCTTGGTGACGGGGCCGGTCCCCGGCCCGAGTTCGACGACGCACTGGTCGTCGGCGCGGCGCACTTGCTTGACGACGAGGCGCGCGAGGGCGGGGGAGGAGGGGATGACGGACCCGACTTTCATCGGGTTGGCGAGCCAGCGGCGGAAGAAAAACAGATCCTCGGGTTGATCTTTCGCTTCCTTCGCCATCGCGTCGTCTCCGGTGTTGATGTTGCGGATCGATGAAAGCCGAGCCCGCGAAAACTATATAAGGCTGTAACGACGCGCTTTGTAAGGGGTTTTGGCGCGTTAAATTTTTATGACGCCCATGCCGAAATTGCGGTATCGAACACGCGAAATCTTCCGCCGGGCGCGACGTATCCCCCGGCATCGTGTATCCACGTTCTCCGATATCGAAAACGCCGTCCGTTTTTGCGGCGATGTGAAGGAATAAGGCCGATGGGTAAAGCGTTTGCGGTCGTCGGTGCCTCGGGCACGCTGGGTCGCGAAGTTCTTCAAGCGCTCGCCGAGGCGGGCGTGAAGGCGGAGGATGTCGCGGCGCTGGCGTCCGATCGGTCGGCGGGCACGGGCCTGACCTATGGCGAGGACGACGAGGTCGTCACCAAGGAAATCGGCGCGCATGATTTCTCCAAGACGAAGGTGACGATTTTCTGCACGGCCGCCGCCGTCGCCTCGACGCATGTGCCGCGCGCGGCGAAGGCAGGCGGCTGGGCGCTCGACGCGTCGGCCCATAGCCGCCTCGACGGAAACGTGCCGCTGGTCATCCCGGGCCTCAACGACACCGATGCGGTGTTGGAGAAAGCGGTCAAGCGCGTCGTCGCCTTCCCCAGCGCTTGCGTCTCGATGGTCGCGCGCGCGTTGAAGCCCCTGCACGACGCGGCGACCTGCAAACGCGCGGTCGTGTCGACCTATCAATGCGTGTCGGAAGCGGGCAAGGACGCGATGGACGAGCTATTCGGCCAGACGCGCAACGTCTACGTCAACATGCCGTTGGAGCGCGAACACTTCGTCAAGCAGATCGCGTTCAACACGATTCCCCATTGCGGCAATTTCCAG
Organism: Pseudomonadota bacterium; assembly: GCA_020161965.1. Classification (GTDB taxonomy): domain Bacteria; phylum Pseudomonadota; class Alphaproteobacteria; order CACIAM-22H2; family CACIAM-22H2; genus Tagaea. The sequence continues at coordinate 3,130 of JAIUNH010000321.1, read as the reverse complement.
GACGACGGCTCGACGTCGGACGAAGCCGCTCTCGCGCATGAAACGCCGCGCCTGCTGCCGGGCGTGAAGGTCGCGGCGACTTGCGTGCGGGTGCCCACGTTCGTCGGCCATGGGATTTCGGTCGTCGCCGAATTCGCCGAGCCGATGGGCACGGCGCAGGCGCGCGCGATGATGAAACGCATGAACGGTGTGGCGGTCGTCGATCTGCGCCACGAACAGGGCATCGTCACGCCGCTGGAAACGCAAGGCGAAGGCTCGATCTTCGTCAGCCGTATTCGCGACGATGCGTCCGCACCGAACTCGATCGCCTTCTGGCTGGCGGCCGACAATCTGCGCGCGGCCTTGGCGACCCCCATTGCGCGCTTGGCGCTGGAGCTTGCGGCGCGCGGATGATCAAGCGTTTCGCCCTTCTTTTCGCGCTGCTTGCGGCCCCCGCCGCCGCGCAAGGGACGGCGGATCTCGACCGGCTTTACGCGTCACGCGATTGGCGTGGCGTGTCAGAACGTCTGCGTCTGGCGAATAGCGAGGCCGACGCGCGGGCGGCGCTGCAATGGGCGGCGACCAAAGTCCTCGAAGGCGCCCCCCACGCCGTCGCGTTGGCATATGCCGATCTGCTGTGGCGGATCGGCCAGGGGCGTGGCGACGAGTCGTTGAAGCACGAAGCGGCGATCGTCACGCTCTATTCGGTGGCGCTGGCGGCGGTGGACGGGGCGGCATGTCTCGACCGCACGGCAATCGAAGCACGCGTCAATCAAATCCTGTCGGCGACCGGCCCGCGCATCACGCTGCTGCGCGATCTGCCCGCCGAACAGCGCCAGGACGCGCGCAGCCGCGTGACGTCGCTGGAGCAGACGACCTTCCTGCGTCGTTCGGAGGATCAGGAGATCTGCCGTGCGGGCCAAGGCGAGATCACGCGCCAATTGCGCGCACCGGGCACGGAAGTGATCGAACAGCCGCTGCGCCCGGGCCAAGCCTCGCGTACGGTGGATATCCGCCCGGGTCCGACCTATCGGCCGCAAATGTACACGTTGCAGGAAGCGCGTGTGCGCCGCGAAGTCCAGCGCCAGCAGCGTTTGCCCGCTTTGCTGCGCGATCTGGTGCCGACTTAAATCAAACCCAATCGGCGCAAGGCGAGTTCGCCCAGCACGCCGATCGCGAAGGCGAGGATGATCCACGCCGCGATGCGGTTGGCCCAGGTCAGGCCCGTTGTCGTGAAGCGGTCGCGGAAATAATGGACCGATTCGACGACCAGCACCCACCATGCGGCGGCCCCGGTGAACACGCCCGCGATCAGCAGCCAATCCTCGAACGCGGCCCGGCCCTCGGTGCGCACGCCGAACGCGGCGAACACCGCCATGAACGATAGGATCGTGATCGGGTTGGTGAGGGTTAGCACCAGCGTCGAGGTGAAATCGGCGATCAGGCCGCTCGGGTCCTTGCCCTCGGCCATTTTGGGGGCGGGCCGGCGCATCAAGCGCACGGCCATGACGATCAGGATAATGCCGCCGCCCAGCGCCAGATAATCGCGCTGCTCCTCCATGAAGCTTTTCAGGATGACGATGCCGAACGCGGCGATCGCGCCGAACATCGTGTCGGCGATCGCGGAGCCGGCCCCCGAAAACAGCCCGGCCAGCCGCCCATGCACCAGCGTGCGGCGAATGACCAGGATATTGATCGGCCCGACCGGCGCCGTGATCAGGAACCCGACCACGGCACCTTTGAGGAACAGCCACTCGAACATGTCCTTCGCCGTATAGCCGCCAAATTCGAATGCCGCCAGTGCGTTGTGCGGGTGCGAGAGGATTTGAATACCCCGCGAAACGCTTGGCAGGGGGCGGGCGGGCTGACAGGATGGGCGCCCGACAACACCGACAACGCTTGGATTCCCATGGCTGAATTCCGCCCCGTTCCGCGCCGCTCCGCCCTTTACGTGCCGGGGTCCAATGCCCGCGCTTTGGACAAGGCGCGCACGGTCGACGCCGACGTGCTGATCTTCGATCTGGAAGACGCGGTCCACGCCAATGCCAAGGATTCGGCGCGCGACGCGGTGATGGCCGCGTTGAAGCAGGGCGGCTATCGCGCCGAACGCATCGTGCGCGTCAATCCGCTGTCGGGCAAAGTCGGCCAGGCCGATATCAAGGCCGCCGCGCGTTCGGGCTGCCAGGCCGTGCTGCTGCCCAAGGTCGAAAGCGCCAAGGATGTGCGCGACGCGGCCTTGCGCCTTGCCGCCGCCGGCGCACCCGAAAACGTCCAGCTTTGGGCGATGATCGAAACGCCGTTGGGCGTGTTGCGCGCCCAGGAAATCGCGCTGTCGAGCCCGCATCTGGGGGCACTCGTCATGGGCACCTCCGATCTCGTCAAGGATCTGCGCGCTCGCCATTCGGAAGATCGCGTCGCGATCATGCCGTCGCTGGGGCTTTGCTTGCTGGCCGCGCGCGCGGCCGCGTTGCCGATCCTCGACGGCGTGCATCTCGATCTGAACGACGATTCCGGTTTCGCCGCGACCTGCCGCCAGGGTGCGGAAATGGGTTTCGACGGCCGCACGCTGATCCATCCCAAGACCATCGCGGTGTGCAACGCCGCTTACGGGCCGTCGGCGGCGGACGTCGAATGGTCGCGCAAGGTGATTGCGGCCTACGACATCGCTTCGGCGAAGAACGAAGGCGTCGTTGTGGTCGACGGCAAGCTGGTCGAACAGCTGCACGTCGAATCGGCGCGCAACACCGTGGCGCTGGCCGATGCGATCGCCGCGCGCGCGACCAAAGCGGCGTGAGTGCGGGAAGCCGCCGTCTCGCCACGCTCGGGCACGGCACCAATCACGATTTCGTCGCGCGGCGCTACGCAGTCTTGCGCGGGCTCGATCCCGTGCCGCTGGCATGCGACACGTTGAAGGCTTGCGCCGATGCCGTGCTGGCGGGCGACGCGGCCTATGCGGTGATTTGCTCGGTCCATCCCGACACGCCGCATTTGCTGACCGCCTATCACAAGCGGCTATTTCTCGCCGACACGTTCATCTCGCCCAGCAAGAACTTGGCGATCGTCACGCGCGAACAGATCCATCGCCCGCATAGTGTGGGTGTCTTCACCGCGACGCTGGGGCTGGGCGATCTTTCCGCGTGGCGCGAGATCG
>JAIUNH010000320.1 GCA_020161965.1 Pseudomonadota bacterium | reverse complement strand
GGCGGACGCTGATTACGCGCCAGACTTACGCCGAGCTTGAGGACACCACGCTCAAGACCTACCTCGAGGTTTTCCCCGAGAGCATCTTTGGGAGCGTCCGCCGATCGCGCCCGTTCCGCCATCATATCCGCGTCGCCGATCTGGATTGGGAGGTCATCTTCCTGGCGCTCGAGGGCGAGGACGACCGGAAAAAGCTGCTCTCGCTCGATCTGTCGGACGCCTGGGTCAACGAAGCCCGGGAAACCGCGCGCGGCATCGTCGACGACATCACCGGCCGCCTCGGCCGCTATCCGCCGGTCGAGGATGGCGGGTGCTTCCGGCCGCAATTGCTGCTCGACAGCAACGCGCCGGGCGTCGGCCACTATCTCGCCGTCATGTCGGGCATGTCGCCCATGCCGCAGAACCTGTCCTTGGCCGAGCGGCAGAAGCTGACGAAGCCCGCCGAATGGGAATTGTTCGTCCAGCCGCCCGGACTGATCGAGGACAAGGACCCCGAGGGGAATATCCGCGGCTATCGCCCGAACCCCGAGGCCGAGAATACGAAATGGCTGCGGCCGAACTACTACTCCGAAATCATCAAGGGCAAGGATCAAGGCTGGATCGACGTCAACGTGATGAACCGGCCGGGCCAGCCGCGCGCGGGCAAACCAGTGTATCCGATGTTCGTCGAGCGCATCCATGTCGCGCGCCAGCGTCTGGAATTCGTGCCCGGTCATACGCTGTGGGTGGGCGTCGATTTCGGGCGCACGCCGGCCGCGATCGTCGGGCAACGCATCTTCGATCGCTGGCGCATCCTGGGCGAATTGTGCGCTGAGGACATGGGTGCGCGCGCCTTCGCGCGAATCCTGCGCCGCTGGCTTGCCGAGCGATTCCCCAACGCGCAGGTTTCGATGTGGGGTGATCCGGCCGGCAACGCGAAAGGCCAGGTCGAGGATACAACCCCGTTTCAGGCGTTCCGCGCCGAGGGCATTTCAATCCAAGCCGCCCCGACGAATGACCCGACCGTGCGCCGTGGTGCGGTCGAGGAAGCCTTGCGCCAGATGGACGGCGACGGCAACGCGCGGTTCCTACTTGATGGCGAAACGTGCCCCGTGCTGCGCGCGGGCTTCCAGTCCGGCTATCACTTCCGCAAAATGCAGATCGCGGGCGCCGATCTCTACGCCGACGAGCCCGAGAAAAACCGCTTCTCGCATCCGCATGACGGGCTGCAATACCTGATGGTGGGCGCTGGCGAGGGCCGCGCGTTCCTGGGCCGATCGCCGTTGCCCGCCGCGCGCACCGCGTCGGCACCCGGCCCACGCAAAACTGTATTCGACCGCCGGCGGGCCGGGCGATGAGTCAGACCGAACGCCTGCCCGCGTGGTTCGTTGTGTTCCAAGACGCCAACCGGATCTTCGTGCATCGCTGGTTGAAGCCCGGCTTCCGGCATTGCTGGGCCTTCGCGTGGGACGAGCCCGCCGGGCGCTGGCTGGTGTTCGAGCCGTTATTCGACGGGATGTTCCTGCGCACGGTCGACGGCGATCTGATGGGCGCCACGATCGCGCAGCCCGGCAACACGATCGTGCTGGCGCAATGCGAGTACGCCGTCGCCACGCGCCCTGCCCTGCTCGCCACATGCGTCAGCGCGATGCAAGCGCTGCTCGGTCTGCGCTCCCGCCGTGCGTTGACCCCCTATGGCCTCTATCGGACCTTGCTGGCCTCGGGTGCGGTCGTCGTTAGGGAGGCGTAGGAAATGGGTTCGATTTTCGGCGGCGGCCCCTCGATGCCCGCGCGCGATACGGAGGCCGATCGCCGTGCGGCCGAAGCCGAGGCGAAAGCCAAGGCCGACAAGGAAGCGCTGGAGGCCAAGCAACGCGAGGACGCGGAAATGCTGAAACGCGGGCTTCGCGGCCGTCGCGCGCTGCAATCCTCGGCCGGTGAACTCGGGTTCGATACCTCGCTGGGGGCGGGCCGCTGATGGCGCGCAAGGCCGAACCGCAGGCCCGCACGCCGGGCGCCGACGACGAGGAATACGCGACGTTCGCCGCAGGCCTGAAGCGCGCCCAGGCGCGGCGCGACCTCGCCAATTCCGTTATCGACGAGTGCTACGAATTCGCGATGCCGCTGCGCGAGCGCCCGTATTCGGACGGGCAGGACTATCGCGTGAAGTCGGAACGGCTGTTCGATGCGACGGCACCCGACGCAATCGAGGATGGCGCCAGTGCGATGGCCGACGACGTGTGGCCGCTCGACGCCGAGCCCTTCACGCTGGAGCCCGGCAAGACCGTGGACCCCGCGAAAAAGGAAGAATTCGCCAAGGCGCTCGCCGCGATCACCGACGACATCACCACGACCATCTACAACTCGAACTATCGCAAGGCGTGCGAAGGCGCGTTGCAGGATTGGCATATCGGCTCGGGCTTCCTGCTGCTGGATGAGGGCGATTTCGACCAGCCGCTTGTGTCGCGCGTTCTGCCGCTGTCCGAAGCGCTGCCCGATCTCGGCCCCCGCGACGAAATCGACAAGCTCTATCGCAAACCGATCAAGGTCCGTGCGAGCGATATCAAGTTGCGCTGGCCCGACGCGAAGCTGCCCGAGCAGCTCGCCAAGATCGCGGCCGAAACGCCCGATCGCGATATCGAATTCCAAGAGGGCGCCGCGCGCGACTGGTCGGTCAAGTCGGCCGAAACCTGGGTCAGTCGCGTCGCGTGGCCGGAAGGCAAGGCGATCATCCGTCGCCGCGTGGACAAGGGCCACGGGTCCAAGCCGTTCGTCGATTTCCACTACAGCAACGTTCCCGGCCATGTGCTGGCGCGCGGCCCCGTGCAAACCGCGCTGCCCTGGATCAAGACCGTCAACACCGTCATGGAGTTGGCGCTCTACGGCCTCGAACTCAACATGACCGGCGCGTTTCAGGCCGAGGACGACGGGGTTATCAATCCCGACACCACGCGCATCGAGCCGCAATCCGTTTTGATCGTGGGTCAGGGCTCGGGCGGTCTCAAATCGCTGACCGGCGATATCCGCGTGCGCGACGGCCAGTGGATTCTGGATGGCTTGCGCGCCGATATCCGCCGCACGATCACGGGCGACGACCTCGGCCCCGTCAAGAACTCGCCCATGTCCGCGACCGAAGTGCTGGAGCGTGCGGCCGCGCGCGCCCGGCGCCGCTCGGGCCCGTATTCGGGCCTAATCGTCGGGCTGATGCAGCAAACCGTTTCGCGCGTCGCCTGGATCCGCCAGCGCCAGGGCGCTTTCAAGATGTCGGCGATCGACGGTCAGGGCATCGCGTTCCGCCCGCTCGCCCCGATCACCCGCGCGCTGGGTCAAGACAAGATCCTGCGCTTCGGCCGCTCGATGGAGCTCATCAACGGCGCGCTGGGCCCGCAAACCGCGCAACTCGTCATCAACCAGGAAGAAGCCGCGCGCTGGGTCACGCAGCAATTCGGCCTCGATCCGCGCCTCGTGCGTTCCAAGGTCGAAATGAAAAAGCTCGTCCAGCAAATCGCGCAACTCGCGACGGCGGCGCCGGCGGCATGAGCGTCATTCCCGATATCGAGCAGGTGCGCAAGCGCCTCGACGGCGAAACGATCGTCGCCCCGGATGGGTTCGAACGTTCGCGCCAGTTGGAGCGCGACCTAAACCAGATCACCGCCAAGATGTTCGCCGTGCAGGGCGCCGATCAGGTGCTGGCGTGGCTCAAGTCCATCACCGTCAACCGCACGTTCGGCCCCGCCGTGACGGATGACGTTTTGCGCCACCACGCGGGCCAGTCCTATCTCGTCGCCCTCATCGAACGGAGAATCACCGATGGCCGATCCGGCAAACCCGAACCCGCCCCCCAATCCGCCGCCGGCCGGGGGAAGCGGAAACCCGCCGCCCCCGCGTCCTGAGCATATTCCCGAGAAATTCTGGGATGCGACGGCCGGGGCGCCGCGCGTCGACGACCTCGCGAAGTCGTACACCAACCTCGAAAGCGCGTTCCGCAAGGGGAAGGAATCCTACGAGGCCGAACGCCTGAAGGGCCGCCCCGAAAAGCCGGACGGCTACGCGGTCGCGTTGCCCAAGGAAGGGCCGATCGCCGAAGCGCTGTCGAAGGCCAAGCTCCAGATCGTCGACAAGGCGCCCGACACACCCGAGGCGGGCGTCAATTACTTCGTCCTCGATCCGAAGGACCCGCTGCTCGGCTTCTGGCGCGAACACGCCCACAAGAACGGGCTGAGCCAGGACGATTTCACCGCGGGCGTGGTGCAGTTCGCCACGGCCCAAGCCGCGCGCGGCAAGGCCATGCCGTCCGACGACCAGTTGCGCGAAGTTGCCGGCCGCTTGCGCAACGAAGCGCTCGGCGAAAACGCGGGCAAACGGTTCGATCATGTCGTCGGCCAGGTGAAGGCGATCGCCGGGGATCAGGCCGTCGCGGATCTCGACCTCGAATTCGCCAGTCCGAAGGCGATCGAGGCGATCGAAAAGCTGCTGACGCGCGCGGGCGCCCCGGCCTTCTCGGCCGAAGCGGCGCCGGCTGCCGCGCCCGCGATCGACGAACTCAAGAAGCTCCAGGCGTCCGAGGCTTACATCAAGGGCGATCCCGAGACCCGCAGGAAGGTCGAGGAAGGCTATCGAAAAGCCTATCAGGGCGAGGCGCAGCCGGGTTTCGGCGGCAAGCGCTAAAACTTCAAGAAACACCGATGGCGCCGGGCTCCGCAAGGGGTCCGGCGCTTTTTTCGATCCGCCGTGCGTTGAGCGGATTGGCCGACGCTCGCAACCTCGCGCGCACTAGCCGAAGCGAACGCGGCCCAACGGCCGGGCGGCGCGGCCCCGACAGGGACAACCGATCGCCCCCACCCACGGACAACCCGGAAGCCCAGGCGGGAACCCAACCCGTTTGACCGGAGTCATCCGTTATGTCCCAGACCATCGACCAGGCATTCGTGCGCCAATATGAAGCCGACGTGTTCATCGCGTATCAGCGCATGGGCACGAAGCTGCGCGGCACCGTGCGCAACGTGACGAACGTCGTCGGCAAGTCGACCACGTTCCAGAAGATCGGCAAGGGTGCGGCCGTCACCAAGGCGCGCCACGCCGATATCACGCCGATGAACCTCGACCATTCGAACGTCGAGTGCTTGCTG
>JAIUNH010000319.1 GCA_020161965.1 Pseudomonadota bacterium | reverse complement strand
AACGCCGCGTCGAAATAGGCGTAAGGGCCCGAGCGAAGCGTTTCCGAAAGGCTCATCGCCGCCGTCATGGTGATGCCCACGGCGATCGGCACGTCCATATTGACGCGGCCACCGCGCAAGGCGCCGATGGCCGAGCGATAGAACGGCAGCCCCGCATAGAAGATGCAGGGCAAGCCGATCAGCGCCGAAACCCAATGCAGCAGGTCTTTCGTCGCCGGGCCCATGTCGCTGCCGACCCAAACGGCGAGCGACAGCATCATCACATTGCCGGCGGCGAAACCCGCCACGCCGGTCGCGCGCAGCAGATCGCGTTCTTCGGCATCGCCCGCGCGCGTGAGGCAGCTGGGATCGAACGGAACAAAACGGAAGCCGAGCTTGGCCCCGACCGCGACCAGCGCGTCGGCGCGCGACGCATCGCCCTTCCATTTGAGGACGAGCCGCCCGGTCGACAGATTGACCCGCGCGTCGAGCACATCGGCCTCGCGCGCATAGACGCTTTCGATGAGCCAGACGCAGGCGGCACAAGTGATGCCTTCGACCATCAAATGCAGCGTCGCCACACCTTCGGGCGACACATTCACGCGCGACGCGAAATCTTGAATGACCCCGTCGTCCAGCGGCTTGGCACTGGGTGCCGTACGTCGCGCGTAGAAGGCGTCGAGGCCGAGACCCTTCACCGCTTCGTAAGCACCCTCGCAGCCCGTGCAGCAAAACCGCGTGCCCGGCGCCACCGGTGCTGCGCAATGCACGCAAGCGGCGGCGTCGGTGCAGGTCGAAAGATCGTCGAGGGGGGCCATCGAACTTCTTAGCGGACGAAGAAGCGCACGAATTCGTGGACGCGCCCGCCTTGCGTGCCTTCGGCGACGACGCGCAATTCCCACTGGCCGGGCATAGGCAGTTCGATTTGGCCCGTATAGGTTCCCGGCGCCACCGAGCGGAATTTATAGGTGCGGTTGGGCGTACCGCCGACCGGGCGGACCAGAATTGCCGTCACGTCGAGATCGCCAAGCGGCTTTTCGGCCGCATCCAGCGTCCGCACGGTGACGATGTCGCCGTCGCGATGGATCTCCATCTTCCAGCCCAGCGCGCTTTCGCGATCTTCCTCGCGCAGCACCTGATTGTATTTGCGCCCGCGCTCATAGGCATTGTCGTAGGCAAGCCCCGGCCACGACGACAGCGCGAAATAGACGAGCGCCCCGTTGGCGATCAAAACCGCAATGAAGGCGAGCGGATAGACCAGCCATAAATGGCGATCGGGTGACCAGCGGAAACCGGCGACATTCATGATGTTCTCCTACCGTCCGGGGGCGAGGAAGACGGAATCGTAATCCGCAGCGCCACGCCCTTCGCGGGGCTTCAGGTCGAAACGCACCGGCGAGGATGCCTTGCCGCGTACGCTTTGCGCGGGCACGGTCACGAACACGCGATAGGTCGCGACCGAATCCGGCTTGGCGGCCAAGGTTACGACGGGTGCCGCCGCCGCATCCGAGCCCGCGACGCCGAGCACGGCCCCTTGCAGGCCCGATACGGCGAGCGCGAATTCGCGCGGTTCATGCGTCTTGTTCAGCACATGGATCGTATAGGCGTTGCGGATATCGCCGCTCGACAGCGTGACGAAAAGCGGGGCGCGATCGCGCAACACGTTGAGTTCGACCGTGGCGCGCGACAGCAACGCCACGAGCATGACGGCGCCGACGAACGCGAGCACGCCCGCATAGATCAGCGTGCGCGGGCGGATGAATTTATGCGTTACCGGCTCGCCCTTGGCGCGGCAGGCTTGGTTCGCCAGCGTATCGAAGCGGATCAACCCGCGCGGCCGACCGACCTTGTCCATCACCGCGTCGCACGCATCGATGCAAAGTCCGCAGCCGATGCATTCCAGCTGTTGGCCATCGCGGATATCGATGCCCGTCGGGCAGACGGCGACACAGGAATTGCAGTCGACGCAATCGCCACGCCCGGCCCACGGGTCGACGCCCGGTGCCGCCTTGGCGAGCTTGCCGCGCTTTTCGCCGCGCCATTCCTCGTACGTGACGACATAGCTTTGGTCGTCGAGCATCGCGCCCTGGAAGCGCGGCCACGGACACATATAGGTGCAGACCTGTTCGCGCGCCCAGCCGGCGAGCGTGTAGGTCGTCGCCGCGAACAGTCCGATGAAGAAATATTGGGTGAACGTCGCGTTGCCGGTGAACACGTCGCGGATCACGGTCGGCGCGTCGTCGAAATACAGAATCCAGGCGCCGCCGGTTGCCAGCGCGATGCCGATCCAAGCGGTGTGCTTGAGCGTGCGCTTGACGATCTTCTCGGCCGAATAAGGGGCGGCGTCGAGCTTGATGCGCGCGTTGCGATCGCCTTCGATCTTGCGCTCGACCCACATGAACAAATCGGTCCACACGGTTTGCGGGCAGGCATAGCCGCACCACAAACGGCCGAACAGCGACGTCACAAGGAACAGCGTGATCGCCGCCAGGATCAACAAGCCGGTCAGGAAATAGACTTCCTGCGGCCAGATCTCGATCATGAAGAAATAGGCTTTGCGCCCCGGCAGATCGATCAGGATCGCCTGATCGGGCGCCGTGGGCCCGCGGTCCCAGCGCAGAAACGGCGCCAGATAATAGACAGCGAGGCAAAGGGCCAGCACCGCCCATTTGATGCGGCGGTACAGGCCCTTTACATCCTTCGGATGGACCTTGATGCGGCTGACGTAAAGCGGCGCGGCCGCTTTCTGAACCTTCGTCGATACAACATCATCAACGTCGGGGGGAGACGTGCCGTCCATGATCGAGCCCTTCGCGGACCTCCCTATTTGCCGCCGCCCAGCGCGTGCACATACACGGCGAGCATCTTGATCGTGGCGTCATCCAGACGCCCGGTCCAAGCCGGCATCGAACCCGCGCGCGAATTGCGCACGGTTTCCATGATCGTCGCCTTGTCGCCGCCATAGATCCAGATATTGGCCGCGAGATTGGGGGCACCCAGATCGGTCGAACCCGTACCGCCTTCCTGGTGGCAGGCGACGCAGTTTTCCGAGAACACCGTTTCGCCGCGCTTGGCCGCATCGGCGTTCGTCGAGCGCTTGGACAGCGACAGCACGTATTCGGCGACGTCGTCGATCTGTGCCGGCTTCAGGATGCCGTCGGCGCCGAAGCGCGGCATTTGGCCGATGCGCGACTCGTTGTTGGCGTTGCGAATGCCGTAGGTGATCGTGGTGTGGATGTCGTCGAGCGTGCCGCCCCACACCCACGAATCGTCGGCGAGGTTGGGATAGCCCTTGGCGCCCGAACCGCCGGCCCCGTGGCAAGGCACGCAGTTTTCGGCGAAGACCGAACGCCCGCCGGCCATGGCGAAATTGAGAAGGTCGGGCGAGCTGCGGATCTGGTCGAGCGACGCCTTCTCGATCCGGCCCACGAAGGGTGCGCGCATCGCCTTGGCTTCTTCCATACGCTCCGCGATTTCGATGCGCTGCGTCCAGCCGAGCACGCCCTTGGTGTGGCCCGACAATGTCGGCCATGCGGGGTACACGATGAAATACCCGATCGACCAGACGATCGTCGCGTAGAAGGTCCACAGCCACCATTTCGGCAGCGGGGTGTTCAGCTCCTTGATACCGTCCCACTCGTGGCCGGTGGTATCGGTGCCGGTGATTTCGTCTTTCTCGATCTTGGTAGGCATCGATTTGCTCCCGGATCCCGTTCAGCGGCCGTTGGCGTCGGTGTCGTCGCGATAATCGTCGTCGCGCAGCGGAATGCGCGAATTGCGATCCATCTCCGCGCGGCGCGTCGGCCAGAAGGCCCACGCGATAAGCCCCGCGAAGAACACGACCAGCCAGACCATCTGCACGCTGCCGATCAGACTCATCATTTCCTGTTTATCCATGGCGGCGCGTCTCCTTACTGCGTCAGCTGTTCGGGGCGGACCGACTTGAAGTCGACCAGCGTGCCGAGCATCTGCAGATACGAGACGAGCGCGTCCATCTCCGTGACCTTGGCGGGATCGCCGCCGAAGGCGGAAACGATCGTCTTCGGGTAGCGCTTGACGATATCCGCGGCACCGTCGGCGTCGGGATTCTGCTGCGCTTCCAGATCGGTCTTGGCGTTGTCGATCTGCGCTTGGCTGTAGGGCACGCCGATGATGCGCAACGTTTTGAGATGCTCGGCGATGTCGCCATACGCCAATGGCCGCGTCGCGAGGAACGCGTAGCCCGGCATGATCGATTCCGGCACTACAGCGCGCGGATCGATCAGATGGGCGACGTGCCAATCGTCCGAATACTTGCCGCCGACGCGCGCAAGGTCCGGCCCCGTGCGCTTCGATCCCCATTGGAAGGGATGGTCGTACATCGACTCGGCCGCCAGACTGTAATGGCCGTAGCGTTCGATCTCGTCGCGGAACGGACGGATCATCTGGCTATGGCAATTATAGCAGCCCTCGCGGATGTAGATGTTGCGCCCGGCAAGTTCGAGCGGCGTGTAGGGGCGCACCCCTTCCACGCGCTCGATGACTTGCTCGTTGGCGAAGAGCGGCACGATCTGCACCAAGCCGCCGATGGCGACCGTGATCAGCGTGCCGATCGCCAGGATGACGACGTTCTTTTCGAAGATCGCGTGACTGAACTTGAAGGCCATGTTTCGCCCTCCCCCTCAGGCCGCGGCCGCTTGCGGCACGCTGACGCGTACCGGCGCGCCGGCCGTGATGGTTTTGTAGAAGTTGTAGGCCATGATCAGCGCGCCCGCGAGATAGAGCACCCCGCCCAAAGCGCGGATCACGTAGAACGGATGCATCGCGGCGACCGTTTCGACGAACGAGTATTGCAGGAAGCCGTACTCGTCATAGGCGCGCCACATCAGGCCCTGCATGATGCCCGACACCCACATCGCGGTGATGTAGAGCACGATGCCCAGCGTCGCGATCCAGAAATGCCACGCGACCAAGCGGGTCGAGTAGAGCGTGCGGCCCCACAGCACCGGCACCAAATAGTAGAGCATGCCGAAGCTGACGAAGCCGACCCAGCCCATGGCGCCCGAATGCACGTGGCCGATGGTCCAGTCGGTGTAGTGCGACAGCGCGTTGACCGTCTTGATCGACATCATCGGCCCTTCGAAGGTCGA
>JAIUNH010000318.1 GCA_020161965.1 Pseudomonadota bacterium | reverse complement strand
CGTCGTCGGTGTCGGTCAGCAGACGCGGCGGGTTGCCGGTCGTCGTGTCCTGGCCCCAGCCGAGCAGCAGCTGCGTCCACACCGGCACGTTGGCGTTGCGCAAGCCCCGCGCGACGAAGCCCGCGACGCCGTTGGCCGGATCGTGCAGCTTGGCGGCCGCCGCGACGATCTCGTCGATCGACTTCGGATACGCGACGCCCTTGGCCTGGAACAATTCCTTGTTCCAGTAGAGCATCCAGTAATCGACCGACCAGGGCAGCGAGTTGATCTTGCCGTCGTCGGTCGCGTAGTCGAGGCCGCGCTGGGTCACGTCGGCGCGATCCCATTCGGCGGGCGTGAGCTGGGCGTCGTTGATGTATCCGCCGACTTCGGCGGTCCAGCGCGCCTTGGCGAATTGGCGCTTCTGCACGTGATACGACAGGTGGACGACGTCGAAGCTCGGGCGGCCCGAGTTGAATTCGATGACGATCTTTTGGCGCTGCTGCTGCTCGGGGATATCCTCGACGCCGACCTTGATGCCGGTCAGCGCTTCGAATTCCGCTTGATGGCGCTTCAACAAATCGCCGCGCGGGCTTTTGATCAGCGACACTTCGATCGCCTGGCCCTGGAAGCGCTTCCAGTTGAACGCGCCCGATTGCGCGAACAGCGTCTTGGTGTTGAGCATCGGCGAAGCGAGCACGCCGACAGCGGCAGCCCCCTTCAGCAGATTGCGTCGGTTCATCGTCGTCTTCATCGTCGTCTCCCCCTGTTTAGGTTTTGGTTGCTCGAATTCTAGCGCCATACCGCCGCTAAGGCGACAGGCCCATCGCGCGATTTTTCGCGTCTTGGATATGCGCGCCCAACGCGTTGCGGGCACCTTCGATATCGCGCGCGGCCATGCTGCGCACGATGCCCAGATGTTCGCGCATCACCGTCTCGACCCGGCTGGGATCGAGACGGACTTCCGCCTGCCGGATCAGGCGGATCTTGATCGAATTGACGCGATAGGCGCTCGATACGATTTCGTTACCCAGGAAATCCACGATCGTATCGTGCATATCCCAATCGGCGAGCTGGGCACGACGGATCACGTCCGGCGTGATCTTCTTTTTCGCGTCCTTGATGATGCGCTCATGCGCTTCCAGCAAACGTTCGATCTCGGCATCGGGCGCCTCGCGCACGAACACTTCGACCGCCTCACGCTCCATCATCAAGCGGAACTGGAAGGCATTGCGGATCAGGCTGAGATCGACATGCGCCACCTGCATCCCGCGCTGGGGAATGGTGACGATCAAGCCTTCCGCTTCCAAACGCGGCACGAGTTCGCGGATCGCCCCCAGCGGCAAGCCGGTGATCTCCACCAGCTCGCGCTGCGAGACGAATTGACCGGGCACGATTTCGCGCGCCAGCAGCCGATTGGTGAACGCGGCATAGGCGCGTTCCCGCAGCTTGGGCGCATCGGTCCCGGTTTCGGCCATCAAGCGGCTTTCTGGCTCAACGCCGCATCGACGCGCTTGACCAGTGCCGCCGCGCGCGCCTCGTCGAGTTCCACGACCGGCGGGCGCATGCGGCGCCAATTCGCGTCGCCTTCGCGATGCGCGATCAGCGCCTTGACCGCCGGCATGAACGGGTCGGCGATGATCGCCGCCACACATGCGCCGATGCGCGCATCGTCCTTGCCTTCCCACGCCGCCGGGCGCAGCAGATCGGGGCGGATATTGGCCATGCCGCAAATCGTGCCCGAACCGCCTTCGCGCACCGCGCGGGCGAGCAAACGCTCGTCGCCGACGAGGATTTGCAGGTCCTTATGCGTGTCGAGGAAGCCCTTGGCCGAGTCCCACTGGCCGGTCGAGTCCTTGATGCCGATGATGGCGTTCGGGAATTCCTTGCGCAGGCGCGTCATGATCGCGGGCGTGAACATCACGCGCGTCATGCTGGGGATGTGATAGATCAGAACATCGCGCAATTGCGCGCCCAGCTTTTCGAAAACCGACGCGTACCAGCGGAACACGCCTTCTTCCGAGGGCTCGGGGAAATAGAAGGGCGGCGTCATCAGCAGGCCGCGCACGCCGTGATCGTAGCCCACGCGCGCTTGCGCGACCGCTTCGCCCACCGTCGCGGCCGAAACGCCTGCGATCACTTGCTTGCCGAGATCGAGCCCGCCGGCGGCGAGTGCGCCCAAGGCGGCATGGCGTTCGCCGATATCGATCGACGCGCCCTCGCCCGTCGTGCCGAACATCGTCACACCGTCGCCGCCATTCGCCAGCACCCATTTCGCCTGCGCGACGGTGCGCGGCAGATCGACGGCACCGTTGGCGAGGAACGCGGTCGACAAGGCGCAGGACAAGCCGATGCGCGGACCGATGGATTTGGCGGACATGATGGACGATCTCTCCCGATGCGTTATGGTCTTATGGGCGCGGATGTTGACCATGTCGCCAGCGCGCGTCAAGAAGTAACATGTCAGTTCGTTAAAACGGGTAGTTGGGGGAAACGAGTGGACACGCGAATTCTCGGTAAAAGCGGCGTCGAAGTGTCCGAGCACGGTTTCGGCGGCGCACCCTTGGGCGATCTTTATTCGATCATCGACGAGGCGGTTGCGGTCGGCACGGTCGAATCGGCGCTGCGCAACGGCGTGACATTGCTCGATACCTCACCACTTTACGGCCATGGCATGTCGGAGCTGCGCATCGGTGCTGCATTGCGGCGCGTCAGGCCGCCCAAATTCGTGCTCTGCACAAAAATCGGGCGCGTGATGGATCCGTTCACGCGCAAGAACCCCGGCGACGGTTTTGTCGGCGGCGTCGAGCATCTCGCGAGTTTCGATTATTCCTACGATGGCGCGATGCGCTCGCTGGAACAATCGCTGCTGCGCATGGGATTGAGCCATATCGACGTGGTGCTGATCCACGACGTCGATGTCTGGACGCATGGTGCGGCAATGATCGACCAGCGTTTCCGCGAGGCGGTGTCCGGCGCCTATAAGGCGCTCGACCGGTTGCGCCAGGAAAAGGTCATCCGCGCCGTCGGTGTGGGCGTCAACGAAGCCGATATGTGCATGCGCTTCGCGCGCGAATGCGACATCGATTGCGTGTTGCTCGCCGGGCGCTATTCGCTGCTCGAACAACCCGCCGCCGCCGAATTCCTGCCGCTGGCCGTCGAACGGCGCATCGGCGTGATGCTGGGCGGCGTATTCAACTCCGGCATTCTCGCGACCGGCCCGATCCCGGGGGCGAAGTACAATTACAAGCCCGCCCCGCCGGACGTGATGGCGAAGGTCGGCCAGATCGAAGCCGTCTGCCGCGCGCATAACGTGGCGCTCGCCGATGCGGCGCTGCGCTTCGCCCTCGCCCATCCCGCCGTGTCGAGTGTCGTGCTGGGGGCGGTGGCGCCGTCGGAGATAGAGCGTCAGCGCCAGTCCTTCTCGGCGAAGATTCCCGCCGCGTTGTGGAGCGATCTCAAAGCCAAGGGCTTGCTCGACAAATCCTGTCCGGTGCCGGCATGAAGATCGACGCGCATCAGCATTATTGGCGCGTCGATCGCGGCGATTACGGCTGGCTGACACCCGACAAGGGAATCATCTACCGCGATTTCCTGCCCGCCGATCTCGCGCCCATTTTGAAGCGCCACGACATCGCCAAGTCGATTCTGGTGCAGGCGGCGCCGACGGAAGCGGAAACGCAATTCCTGCTCGACATCGCCAAGAGCGACGAAAGCGTGGCCGGCGTCGTCGGTTGGACCGATTTCGAAACGCCCGAACGTATCGCCGAGTTGGCGAAAGACGATCTGCTCGTCGGCTTGCGCCCGATGGTGCAGGACCTCGCCGACGACGATTGGCTCGCCTCGCCCAAGCTCGCCCCCGCCTTCGACGCGTTGATCGCCTATGGTCTCGTGTTCGACGCGCTGGTGCTGCCGCGCCATTTGCCGCGTCTTCTGGTCGTCGCCGAACGTCATCCGGGTTTGCGCATCGTCGTCGATCACGGCGCCAAGCCGTTCATCAAGGACAAGCGCCTCGATCCGTGGCGCGCCGATATGGCCGCCCTCGCCGCGCGCCCGAATGTCGTTTGCAAAGTCTCGGGCCTCGCGACCGAAGCGTCGCCCGAATGGACGCAAGGCGATCTCGCCCCGTATGTGCTGCATCTCATCGACGTGTTCGGGCCCGCCCGGCTGCTCTGGGGCAGCGACTGGCCGGTCGTCGATCTGGCCGGCGGTTACGATCGCTGGTTCGCGGCGGCGCAAGGTCTGCTCGGTTCGCACGAAGACATTTTCGGCGCCAACGCGGCGCGCATCTATTTGGACAAGCGGGGACGACGCGATGCTTAAAGGTCTCGATCCGGTTCTGTCGGCCGATCTTCTGTGGGTGCTCGACGCAATGGGCCATGGCGACGATCTCGCCTTGGTCGACGCCAATCACCCGGCCGAGACGATCGCCGCGCACACGACGACCGGCAAGCTCGTGCGCCTGCCCGGCTTGACGATGGAGCGCGCGGCGCGCGCCATTTTGTCGGTGCTGCCGATCGACGATTTCGAACCCAAGCCCGTCCGCCGGATGGAAGTCGTCGGCGACAAGAAGAAAGTCCCCGACGTGCAGAAAGCCGTGCAGGCCGAGATCGACAAGGCGCTCGGCGCCAAATCGCCGCTGTCGGGGATCGAGCGTTTCGCCTTCTACGAAGCGGCGAAGAACGCCTTCGCCGTGGTGCAGGTCGGCGACCCGCGCCCTTACGGATGCTTCCTTTTACGCAAAGGCGTTATCGCCGGCGTCCCGTAAGCACCGCGCCCACGTCGCGCGGCAGCGCCAGATAGACGAAAGCGCAGGACGTCGCGATTGCCGCGACGGTCAGGAACGCGGGCACGAATTGCGCGGTGCCCGTCGCCCCCGTCGCCATGCCCGACGCGGCGATCGTCAGCGCCACCGCCGCGATGGTGATGCCGATCGAACCGGTCATTTCCTGCGCCACGGCCATCAGCGTGGTCGCGCGCGACATTTTGTCGGCCGGCACATCGGCGAACAGCACGGCGTTCGAACTGGTGAACTGCAGCGAGCGCGTGAAGCCGGTCAGCATCAGGATCACGATCATCACCCAGCCGGGCATGCCGACATGGAAGACCAGCGGGATCGCGACCAGCATGCCCGCGATC
>JAIUNH010000317.1 GCA_020161965.1 Pseudomonadota bacterium | reverse complement strand
AACGCGTCGGTGCGCGCGATGATGACCGTGTCCGGATCGCGCCTTGCGGCGACCGCCGCGCGGATCTTGGCGAGCATCTCTTCCACGGGAATGACCGATTTGCCGGGCAAATAGCCGCATCGGTTCGGGAAGGCCTGATCGCCGATCATGATTCCGGCGATATCGCCGGCCTCGAACGTGCGGACCATCTCGGCGACGTTGTGGACGCCGCCGAAGCCCGTGTCGGCATCGACCGAGAGGGGGACGTCGATGGCGGCAGCGATCCGCGCGTAATGGAGCGCATAATCGCGCATATTGGATTGGCCGATATCCGGGCCGCCGAGCATCGAGCCGATCGCGGCGAACCCACCCGCCGTCACGATCGGGAAGCCGGCTTGTTCGGCGATCTTCGCCGACAACGCGTCATAAGCGCCCGGCATGATGTGTCCGGCACGTTGCGACAAGAGCGCGCGGTAGCGTTTGCGTTTCGACATATCGGACCTTGCGCTCAGATGGAGGGGGATTTGCGAAACACCCGGCTCAACGCGGGCGCCAACAGGATGCATGCCGCCAGCGCCAGAAGTGCCGCCGAAACCGGCTGCGTCACGAATACCGACCAATCGCCTTGGCTGATCGCGAGAGAGCGGCGCAGTTGCTGTTCGATCAGTGGGCCGAGGATGAGGCCGAGCAGGCATGGCACGATAGGCACGCCGACCAGACGCATGACGAAGCCCATCAAGCCGATCCCCCACAGCAGGACCAGATCGATCGCGTTGCCGTTGACGCTGTAGGTGCCGAGCGATGCCAGCACCAAGATGCCCGCGTAAAGCCAGGGCTTCGGAATCGACAGCAGCTTCACCCAGATCGAGACCAGCGGCAGATTGAGGATCAGCAAGAAAACGTTGCCGATATAAAGGCTGGCGATCAGCCCCCAGACGAGATCGGCGTTCGACTGGAACAGCATCGGGCCGGGCCGAAGCCCGTATTGCTGGAAAGCGGCGAGGAGAATCGCGGCGGTCGTCGATGTCGGCAATCCCAATGCGAGCAGCGGCGACAACGCACCGGCCGCCGACGCATTGTTCGCCGCTTCGGGCCCCGCCACGCCTTCGATGGCGCCACGACCGAACTCGTCCTTGTGGCGTGAAAGGCGCCGTTCGAGCGAGTAGGAAAGAATCGTCGGGATTTCGCTGCCGCCCGCTGGAATGGCGCCGATCGGGAAGCCGATCGCCGTACCGCGCAACCACGGTTTCCACGAGCGCGCCCAATCCTCGCGGCTCATCCAGAATGATCCGCGCACGGCGCCGACTTGATCGGGCTTTCCGCCTTCGGTCGCGGCGACGTAGAGCGTTTCGCCAACGGCGAACAATCCCACCGCGACGACGACGGTGTCGATTCCGTCCAGCAGCTCCATCACGCCGAAAGCGAAGCGCTCCTGTCCGGTTTGCGGGTCGAGGCCGACCGCGCCCAGCAGCAGGCCGATGAACAGCGATGCGAGGCCCAATCCCAAAGATTTGCCGATGACCGCCGTCACCGTCGCCATCGACAGCACCATCAACGCGAAGTAATCGGGGGCTGTCAGCTTGATGGCGATCTCCACCAGCCACGGCGCCATAAAGGTCAATCCCGCAGTCGCGATCGTGCCGGCGACGAAGGACCCGATCGCCGCCGTGGCCAACGCTTGCGCGCCGCGGCCGCGCCGCGCCATCGCGTTGCCTTCCAGCGCCGTCATCATCGCGCCGGCTTCACCGGGCGTGTTGAGCAGAATGGAGGCGGTCGAGCCGCCGTATTGCGCGCCGTAATAGATGCCGGCGAACATGATGAAGGCCGATGTGGGATCGAGCCCGAGGGTCACCGGCATCAACAGGGCGACGGTCGTCGCGGGACCGATACCGGGCAACACGCCGATCGCGGTCCCGAGCGTGACGCCGATCAGCGACCAGAGGAGATTGACCGGCGTCGCGGCGACGGCGAAGCCGTGCGTCAAGGCGGAAATCGTGTCCATCGTTCGGTCCTTCCCGCTTCAGCCGGCCGGCGGCAGCAACGCGTCGAGCGGACCCAGCGGCAGGTCCAGACCCAAGCCATAGTCAAATGCCGCCAAAATGGCGGCGCCCATCGCCAATCCGATTCCAAGGTTCAACGCGATGCGTCGATCGCCGAAGCCCCAGGCGCCGGCGAGAAACAAAAGTCCAGTCATCGGAATCCAACCCACGCTGCGGATCGCGGCGGCTTCGATCAGCAGTGCGGCGCAGATGATCGCGACGGGAAGCAGATCGACCGGCGGCATTGCCTCGACATCTTCGTTCACACGCGCTTCGAAAATCGCCAGCAGGCCGGAGAGCGTGAGGCCTGCCCCGATGATCGTCGGAAACATGGCGGGGCCGACGACGTCGTAGCCGAAGCCGACGGGAATCTTCCGGGCAAGGAACAGCACGGCGGCGCCTAGCAGCAGCGTGGCGCAGCCGAACAAGGCTTTTGGCGGATTGCGAACGAACATCGGCCTTGCGTCACTCCCTTGATACGCGGGCTATGGGCCCGTCGCGCGGTTATCTCCACAATAGGGCTTGGCAAAAAAGTGTCAACATATTAGGCTAAAAATGTCGATCTAAGTCGAATTTTCTCAATAAAATCAGAAAATATGTCGGCATATTGATGGCGCAGTGGGTTCTATTCGCCGGGTCGAGGGGAACCGAATTGAAGGAGGAAAAGCCATGCATCTTCGGGAACGAGTCGTTACGGGCTTGATGAGCCGCGAGTTGCGCCGCCAGTTGCGCGAGGACAAGAAGCCGTTGATCGGCATTTCCGGCGCCACGCCACATCACGCGCAATTGACCGAGGCCGCAGGCTTCCGGCTGTTCTTTCATTCGGGCTCGCAAGCCGCCGCGCATATTCTTGGCCTTCCGGATGCGGGGCTGATGACGCTGACCGAAGCGACGGACAATTTACGCCGGATATGTCAGGCGGTCTCGATCCCCGTGATCGCCGACTGCGAAAACGGTTACGGCACGGTCGTGAATACGACACGCGCCGTGCACGAATACATCGCGGCGGGCGTCGCGGGCTTCTTCCTCGAAGACCAGATTTTCCCGAAACGCTGCGGCTACACCAAGGGCGTGGAAGTCGTCTCGATCGACGAAGCGTGCGGCAAGTATCGCGCGGCGATCGCCGAGCGCGACAAGATGGATCCGGACGTCGTCATCATCGCGCGAACGGATTCGCGCGCCGCCGTGGGCGGTGGGCTGGACGAGGTTCTGCGCCGTTGCGATGCCTATCTCTCGGTCGGCGTCGACATGTTGATGGTGATGGCGCTGCAAAGCCGCGAGGAAATGCGCAAGGTCCTCGAAACCTTTCCGGGCAAGGACATCTATATCAACGCCACGTCGATCCGACCCGCGCTAACCAGCGCCGAATTCGAACAAATGGGCGTGGCGACCTACAACATCTCGATCTCCAAAGTCGCGCAGATCATGATGGAGCGATTCCTCGCGCGCTGCCGTGAATCGGGAGCCGACGCATTCAACGACTTCGCGCGCGAGGCCGACGTTTCACCGCAGAAGACGCTCGGTTATCTCGAACTCACCGGATTTCCGGCGGTCGTCGAGCTGGAGCGGCGATTTCTTTCGCGCGAAGCGCTCGCCAAATACGACGGATCGATCGGCGAATACGATCCGCGCGGAACGAGCGCGACATGAAGCCCGGCGTCGTCCAATTCGTTCGTACAGACGCGCCAGCATTTCTAAGCGAATTGTTGGAGACATTGGCCGAACGCGGACGTTCCCTGTTGGGGCGTCGGCCGGCGCTTGAAACGCGTGGGCGAAGTTTGACCGAACTCGCCGACGATCTTCTGTCGCGGCGCGGCGAAGCATCTGGAACGGCGATTGCGGCGGCATTGGTCGCGCGTTTCGAATCGGCGGATGAAGCGGAGCTTCGATCTTTTCTCGCGGCGCTGGTGGATCGCTTCGGCCCCGATCGCGCCGCTATCGAACGCGCGATCGCCGCGTACACGGCCGAACCGTCGGCCCAACACGCGGCGGCGTTGCATGTCGCGGCGGAGCCCCGCCGTCAAGAGCTTATCCGCCGGATCAATCTCGCACCGGGTGGTACGGCGGCACTCGTGCGCATGCGCGCGGCATTGCTGCGGATGCGCGACGACGATCCGAGCTTCGCTGCCGTGGACGCGGATTTTCTCCATCTCTTCATGTCGTGGTTCAATCGTGGCTTTCTGATGCCGCGCCGGATCGGCTGGACGACGCCGATCAACATTCTCGAGAAAATCATCCGCTACGAGGCCGTGCACGCGATCCGCGGCTGGGACGATCTGCGCAATCGGTTGGAACCATCGGATCGCCGATGCTACGGCTTCTTCCATCCGCAGCTCGTCGACGAGCCGTTGATTTTCGTCGAAGTTGCGTTGACGAAATCGATTCCCGCCGCCATCGGGCCGTTGCTCGATCCCGCACGGCGGGCGATCTCGGCCGACGAGGCCGATACGGCGGTATTCTACTCGATCTCGAACACGCAGCGCGGCTTGGCCGGTGTTTCCTTCGGCAATTTCCTGATCAAGCAAGTCGTGGAGGATTTGCGGCGCGAGCTGCCGGGATTGACGTGCTTCGTGACGCTCAGCCCCGTGCCCGGCTTTGCCGCGTGGCTGGCGAAGAACCCCGACGCGGATATTTCGAGAGCGGCGGCGCGATATTTCCTTCATGCCAAGGATCTCAACGGCAAACCGCTCGATCCGGTCGCCCGATTCCATTTGGGGAATGGTGCGCGTTTGGAGCGGATCAATCCGGACGGCGATCCCTCCGAACGCGGGATGAAGCAATCGAAAGGCCTGATGGTGAACTATCTCTACGATCTCGATGCGATCGAAGCCAATCACGAGGCGTTCGCCGAAGCGGGCACTGTGATGGCGTCTGCCGCAATCCGGCGTTTGGTCGAAGGTGCAAAGTGAACGCCAATCTTTTCGCTCGTCTCGAATCCCGCATCGCCGATCCCGCTCGCATCGCGATCGAACTGCCCAACGGCACGCCGATTTCGTATGGCGCGTTGCGCGAACGCACGGCACGTATCGCCAATCGGCTGAAGGCGCTGGGCTTGCAAGCCGGCGACCGCGTAGCGGTGCAGGTCGAGAAATCGGTCGATG
>JAIUNH010000316.1 GCA_020161965.1 Pseudomonadota bacterium | reverse complement strand
GCGCTGCGAGGCTGCTGACAAAATAGGTGTTGATCCCGTCACCCGTGGGTTGATCCATCCGTGCGATGATTGTCGGCAGATGCTTGGCCACGGTTTCGCCGGTGAGGAGCAGTTCGTGATGCTCGGTCCCGATGTGGTCGGACATGCGCCGCGCGCACGGATGGGAGAAACCCCACGACATCAAGTTCTGGTGCCTGGGCAACGAAATGGACGGGCCTTGGCAGATGGAAACCAAGACCGCCCGCCAATATGGCGCTGTCGCGCGCGAAGCCGCGAAGATGATGCGCTGGATCGACCCGTCGCTGGAACTGGCGGCGTGCGGCTCGTCGGGGCGCACCATGCCGACCTACGGCAAGTGGGAAGACGAGGTGCTGGACGAGACGTTCGAGCATGTCGAGTTCATCTCGCTCCACACCTATCTCAACGACTACAAAGGCGACACGGCCGCGTTGCTCGCCAGCCCCGATCTGATGGACAGTTTCATCGACGAGGTCGTGGCGATCGCGGACGCGGTGTCGGCCAAGCGCCGTTCGTCCAAGCGCATCATGTTGTCTTTCGACGAATGGAACGTCTGGTATCGCACACGCCGCCCGCGCGCCAACCGGATCAAGCCGGGCTGGCCGGTGGCGCCGGAGATCCTGGAGGAAATCTACGACATGGCCGACGCGCTGGCGTGCGGCGGTGCGTGTATCTCCTTGCTGAACCATGCGGACCGTGTGAAGGCCGCGTGCTTGGCGCAGCTCGTCAACGTGATCGCGCCGATCATGACCGAGACGGGCGGTCCCGCCTGGCGTCAGACGATCTTCCATCCCTTTGCGCAGATGAGCCGCTATGGCCGCGGCGACGTGTTGCGCACGCGCATCGAAAGCGACATCTACGAGGCGTCGTATTACGATCCGCGCGGCGATCAGGACCTCTATTACCCCGTCAAGGCGCCGTATCTGAAGCTGTCGGCGGTGGCGGGCGAGGATGGCAAGTCGTTGACGCTGTTCGCGCTCAACCGCGACCTGAAGGGCGAAATGCAGGTCAAGGTCGATATGCGCGGCTTCGGCGGAATGAAGGTCGCGGTCGCCGAGGAGTTGCGGCATGATAGCCTCACCGCGGTCAACGATAAGAACGCTCCCGATCGCGTCGCACCCAAGCGCCTCGAAGGCGTGACGGTGGCGGATGGAGCGGTATCGATGACGCTGAAACCGGCCTCGTGGAATGTCATCCGACTCGAGTCGTCGAAATAAGGGCGAGACATCCGGCGGGGCGGGTCACACCGCCTTCGCCGGGTCCGACCCGCGCCGTGGCCCCGCCGATATCGCGGCGGGCGCCGGCGCGGACGGGGAAGCTTCGCATAGCTTCCTTGCCGTCGATCCCGCGCGTCAATTCGCGGTCGTGCGGGGGCTTGCCTCGCCGATCCGCGTGCGCATTCTTCAATTGTTGCGCCGGACCGGTCCGCTGAACGTCAACCAGATCGCCGAAGCGCTCGAGTTGCCGCAATCGACCGTCGCGACCAATGTCCAGATCCTGACCGACGCCGAGCTGATCGAAACCTCGCTCGGCAAAGCCAGCAAGGGCCAGCAGAAGATCTGCTGGGCCCGCTTCGACGAGATCGTCATCCAATTGGCGCCCGAGCGCCCGAGCCGCGACAGCAACGTCGTGGAAGTCGAGATGCCACTCGGCCTCTACACGAGTTGCGAGGTGACGGCGCCGTGCGGCATTTGCTCGACCGAGCGCATCATGGGCGTGCTCGACGTGCCCGACCTGTTCCTCGATCCCGCGCGCGTGCAGGCGGCGTTGATCTGGTTCGGGCGCGGCTATGTCGAATACAAGTTTCCGAACAACGCGAAGCTGATGAACCGCGCGGTCGAGGCGTTGGAATTCGAGCTTGAGCTTTCCTCCGAAGTGCCGGGCACCAACAAGAATTGGCCGTCGGATATTTCGCTGTGGGTCAATCACGTCCATGTCGGCGTGTGGACCGCACCGGGCGATTACGGCGATCGGCGCGGGCGCTTCACGCCGCGCTGGTGGAAACTCGAAGGCTCGCAATACGGCGATCTGACGCAATGGCGGATCAGCCGCGACGGCACCTTCGTCAATGGCAAGCGCATATCGAGCATCGGCTTGTCGAAGCTCGACCTGCCGAACCATCACTCGATCCGCCTGCGCGTCGGTATCCAAGAAAAAGCCAAACGCCCCGGCGGCGTGAACATCTTCGGCAAAGGCTTCGGCAATCACGGCCGCGATATCGTGATGCGGTTGAAGCTCGCGCCGCGATAATCCTTCGGCGCCGCTGGCACGGCGCTTGCTGTCACCCTCCGTCGCCGATTGGAGGGTGCCGTGACGTCCGTTCGTAAAACATTGATCGCCAATGCGCTGCTGGTTCGGTCGAGCGGCAAGGTCTATCGCTGGGCGCGCGGCGATCTGTTGATCGACGGCGACCGGATCGCGGCGATCGAAGCGCCGGGGACGATTCCGCCCGATCGCGCCGATGCGATCGTCGATGGCGCGCGTCGGCTGGTCATGCCGGGGCTGATCAACGGCCATATGCATTCATGGGATCATTATCTCAAAGGCTGCCTGGAGAATCTGACGACCGAAGTGGCGATGTCGCTGATCCGCCCGCGCAAGGCGGTGGCGCTGACACCGCGCCAGATGTATCTGCGCACGGTCGTCGGCGCGCTCGAATCCCTGCGCACCGGCGCCACGACGATCGTCGACGATCTGTCGCTGGGGCAGTTGTTCTCGCGCGAGCATATCGACGCGGCGTTCCAGGCCTATGAGGATACGGGCACGCGCGCCTTCGTCGGGTTTTCGATGATCGACCGCGCGGTGGTCGATTCCTATCCGTTCGGCGAGGCGGAGTTCCCGCCCGCATTGCTAAGCGAATTGCGCGGGTTGAAGCGGCCGACCGCCGATCAGCTTCTGGGGCTCGTGCGCGATCTGGCGGCCAAGGGCAAGCATCCCAAATCGGCGCGCGTCGCCACGCTCGTGTCGCCGTCGGCGCCGCATCGCTGCACCGACGGGTTCCTGGTCGCGAGCCGCAAGCTCGCCGACGAGCTCGATCTGCCGGTGATGACGCATTGCCAGGAAACGCGCATGCAGCTCATCACGGCCGAGGAATTCTACGGCCGCTCGCTGGTGGCGCATCTCGACCATCTCGGTTTCCTCAAGGAGAATACGTCGTTGATCCATGCGACGTGGCTGTCCAAGCGCGATATCGAGATCATCGCGAAGTCGGGCGCGTCGGTTCAGTACAACCCGTGGAGCAACGCGATCATGGGCTCGGGCGTGGCGCCGCTGCGCGCGTTGCTCGATGCCGGGATCAACGTCTCGATGGGCTCGGACGGCTGCGGGCTGCTCTACGGCGTCAACATGCTCAACACGTTGGGCACCGGGGCGGTGATCCCCAAAATCGCCTCGCCGGATAGCGACAACTGGCCGACGGCGGAGGATATCTATCGTGCGGGCTGCGAGGGCGGGGCGCAGGCGTTCGGCCTTGCGGATCGGCTCGGCAAGATCGAGCCCGGCTTCAAGGCCGATCTCGTCTGCTACGATCTCGACGCGACGACGTTGACGCCGCTCAACCATCCCGTCCGCCAAATCGTCTATGGCGAACGCGGGGCCGCGATCCGCGACGTGTTCGTCGATGGCCGCCACGTCGTGCGCGACGGGCGCAATACGATGGTGAATGAGACGGCGCTGCTGCGCGAGATGCAGGCGGCGCATGCCGAACTGGGCGACACGCTGGTATCCTCGCAGGAAGACGCCGCCCCGTTCCACGACGCGCTGATGCGCGTCTATCTGCGCGCCTTGTCGTGCCCGATCGCTAGCGACCACTACGCGGCGTTGATGACCGGCAACAACATCGCCGGTCAAACGCCCAACGCGTGAACCCGGCGCGTCAGGCCGTCAATTTTCGATAACCGTCGATGACGGCGTCGCGATCGGCGGCGCTTAGCGCGTCGAAAGGCGGCAGCAATTTCGCGATCGCGTCGTCGCCCAGAATATGCGCGGTCAACGCTTTCACGCCGGGTACGAGCGGCTTGCCGTCGAACAATTTGCGGATCGCGACGGCGGTTTTATGCGCGATCTCGTCGCCGTCGCGGAACGCGCGGCCGCAATAGGGCGCGTTGGTATTGGCGGTCGCCGAAATGCAGCCGGCGAACTCGCCCTTACGCGCGTCGAGCAGACAGGCTTCGTTCGACGGGAACACATCGAGCGATTTCGACAGCGCCACGACCGAACGCGCATAGGGCATGTCGCCGGAGGAATCCTTCAATCCGGCGATCCGAGCGCCGAAGGTCTTTATCAGCTTTTCGATCAGCGACAGCGTATAGGGCACGCCCGATTGCGCGGGGAAATGATAGAGGTAGAGCGGTACGTCGCTCGCCTTCGTCGCATCGGCGATGCGGTCGAAATACCGCACGATGCCGCTTTCCGGCACGCCTTTGTAATAGAAAGGCGGCAGCAGCAGGGCGCCCGCGAAGCCAAGCTCGCCCGCGAGCTTTGAGAGTGCCGCCGCGTCCTCGACGGCGGCGGCACCGGTGCCGACCATCATGCGCGAGACCGGCAACGGCGATGCGGCGATCTTTCGCATCAGATCGGTGCGCTGGCGCAAAGAGAACGACGTCGCTTCGCCGGTCGTGCCGAGGACGTTCAACCCGTCGCAACCATTGTCGAGCAGGTGTTTGGCGACGCGCGCAAAACGGTCGAAATCGGGTTCGCCCTGGGCGTCGATCGGCGTAACGATTGCGGCGATCACGCCGCGCAGCTTTTTGGACAAAGTTATCTCCCTCGACGATTGGGTCGTTCGACCGGCTTGTCGATAATGGGATGCGCCGGACCGGCGAACAAGGCCGAATGCGCGACTTCCGGATGATGCGGGCGTTTCGCGGCCGTTCCAAACAGCAAGAAGCCCGCCCTTGGCGGACCAAGCGGCGGGCTTTCGCGTTCGCGCGCGGGTATCGACTTGCCGTCAGCGCTTCTTGCCCCCGATCGGGTTGAGCTTGCGCCAAGCCTGATATTCGTCGTTCGCGTCGGGATGCAGCGGGTAGTAACGCTGCAACGATTCGCCCTGCGTCAACTTCATGCGGGAGAACTCCTCCCACTCGGCGTGTTTCTTCGCCTCTTCGATGATCTTCTGGTCTG
>JAIUNH010000315.1 GCA_020161965.1 Pseudomonadota bacterium | reverse complement strand
TACTTTGCCGCGGATATCCCACAGCGCGATATCGATCGCGCTGACGCATTCGACCGCGGCCCCGCGGCTGCCCATATAGGTGAAGCTGCGGAACAGCTTGTGCCACAGACGTTCGATATGTGCTGGATCTTCACCGACCATCATGTCGCTGATCCGCCGCAGCATCGCCGTCAGCGCGCGGTTCGCGATCTTCGTCGTCGTCGTGATCTCGCCCCAACCAGAAACGCCTTCGTCGGTCTTCACCTCGACGAACAGGAATTCGCCCCAATAGGACGCCGCCGATTTGATGAGCCACGGCTCGATTTTGGTAATCTTCATTTTCCCGCTTCCCCCCTGACGACTTGTTTCATTGTAACAACGGCGAGACGTCGCCCTTGTCCGGGCGGCCGTCGCGATGCGTCGATCATTTCAAGTTCGCTCGATGGATTGGCCGCGCGAAGGCGCCGTTTTTCCCCTCAAACCCCTCAAAATCCGACGGGCGCAAATCATTTTTCTGCATATACCGTAATACGAAATTGACTCGCAATATGACTTCTGCAACCGTGACTCAAATGGAGCACGTAAAAATGTGCTCCAAAACAACGAACGAAAACGAACAGCGCCAACGTCGAATGGGCGGTGGCGGAACAGGAGGAAACGGAACTATGTCGAAGGACAAATTCGGCTGCGCCGTTCGGCGTGGCGTTTCGATGGCGGCCATAGCGGCCGCACTCGCCGTTTGGGGCCCCGCATCGGCGCAAGCGCCGATCGATCTCAGCAAATGGTCGCCCGAGTATGTGCGCTCCATCGCCGGGACCCAGGACTACGACACCGCCGCCGATTGCGGCAAAGTCACGCCGCTCGATTATCGCGGCCGGGTCACGTTCTGGTATCAAGGCGCGTTCGAAGGCGATCCGGATCTTCTGCGCCAATATTATCGCGACTTCTTCGCCGAGTTCCGGAAGACCTACCCGAACATTCAGCTCGTCGATCAAGCGCTGACCTATAACGACCTGCTCGACAAGTTCCGCACCGCCCTGCTCGGCTCCGCCGGTCCGATGGTCGTGCGCCTCCAAATTCTGGGCGGTGTCGAATTCGCCTCGAAAGGCTACCTCCAGGAACTGAAGCCCGAGGATATCGGCCTCAAGACTCAGGATTTCTGGCCCGGCGCCATGAAATCGAACACCTGGAAGGGCAAGACCTACGGCGTTCCGACCAACAACGAAACGATGGCATTGATCTGGAATGCCGATCTGTTCAAGCGCGCCGGGCTCGACCCGGAGAAGCCGCCGGAAACCTGGGACGATGTCGTCCGCTATTCCAAACAGATCAAGGAAAAGACCGGTGTGGCCGGCTATGGCTTGGTCGCGCGCAAGAACGCCGGCAACACGCCCTATCGATTTATGCCGCAGCTTTGGGCCTATGGCGGCGGGGCGTTCGACGAAGCCTCCGCGAACCCGAACTATTCGCAGATCGAGATCAACAGCGCCGCGAGCAAGCGCGCCTTGCAGGCCTCGTACGACATGTTCGTGCGCGACAAGTCGGTGCCGGTATCGGCGCTGACCAACCAGCAAGCCGACAACCAGCCGCTGTTCCTGGCGGGGCAACTTGCGATGATGATCTCGCATCCGTCCGACTACGACGTGATGCAGGATCTCAAAAAGAAGGCGACCGGCAGCGACGCCCAGACGGCGCAGAACGTCATCGACAATATGCGCTACGGCCTGATCCCGAAGGGACCGGACGGCAGGCGCGCCGTCGTGTTCGGCGGCTCGAACATGCATATCCTGAAGCCGGAATACGTCGATGGCGGCAAGGTCGATCAGCCCGCCGCGAAGGCGCTCGTCTGCTTCTGGACGAGCCCCGAATGGTCGCTGAAGATGGCCTATGCCGGCTCGAACCCCGGTAACCTCAACGGCTTCAAGACGAAGTGGATGAAGGAGCGTCTGGAGAACATCAAGTTCCTCGACGTGACGACATCGATGCTGCCCTACGGCGTCCCGTTCCCGACGATCCCGGAAACGCCGGAGATCATGAACATCATCGTACCCGACATGCTGCAGAACGCGCTGACCGGCACCATGACAGTCGATCAGGCCGCCGAAGACGCCGCCAAAAAGATCAAGAACGTCATGAGCGGCAACAAGCTCTAACGGACATCTCCTCCAGGACTGGCGGCGCAAGCCGCCGGTCTTTCGGCGGGGCGAAACGACTGGCCAGATAAACATGTCGATACGTACAAGCGACGCACCGGCGGGCGGTGCACCGGCACGTGCCGTCGCGCGCGGCGATGGCGTCCTGCGGCGGACCTGGATCCATCGCGCCGATTATCTCTACGTGCTGCCCGCGATCGTGGTGATGCTGATCGTCATCGCGTATCCGGTCTACTACACCATCGATCTGTCGTTCTACAGCACGCCGCCCAGCCTGCAGCTGCGCGACAAGATCTTCATCGGCTTCGACAACTACAAAACCATCCTCGAAAGCGAAGTGTTCTGGCGGGTGACGCTGAACACTTTCATCTGGACCATCGTGTCCACCGGCAGCGCCTATATTCTCGGATTGGGCTGCGCGCTGTGCCTGCATCAAGCCTTCCCCGGCCGCGCCGTGATGCGCGCCATCCTGATCATTCCCTGGGTCATCAGCGCGGTCGCCGCTTCGTATATCTGGAAGTGGATCTACCACTCCAATTTCGGCGTCATCGGCGCGATTTTGGTCGAACTCGGCATCATGGACCGCCAGCCGAACTTCATCGACAACGTCAACACGGTTCTGGCGTCGCTGATCGTCGTCAATGTGTGGCGCGAATTTCCCTTCGCGATGATCATGCTGGCCGCGGGCCTGCAAACCGTGCCGGACCAGCTGTTGCGCGCGGCGAAGGTCGACGGTGCGGGCGCCTGGCAAAGCTTCTGGCACGTGACCTTCCCGCATCTGCGCGGCGTGTCGATCGCCACGATCCTGCTGCTGGCCGTCGCGAACTTCAATTCGTTCATCGTGACCTGGATCATGACCGGCGGCGGCCCGTCCAACGCCTCGCATATCTGGATCACGCATATCTACGAAATCGCCTTCGGGCGGCAGCGCTGGGGCATTGCGGCCGCCTACTCGGTCATCCTGTTCCTGATCGTGATGTCGCTCGGATATTTCTACGTGCGTGGCCTGGGCGGTGCGGAGAAGGAAGGCGGCGGATCATGAGCGACGCCGCGACGCCCCGATCCCGCGCAAGCGTCGGCCCCTGGGGCTGGGTCGGCCGCATCTTCCTGACGGTGATGCTGCTGTTCACGCTGTTGCCGATGGTCTGGATGCTGCTGACATCCTTCAAATCGGGCTTCGCGGCGCTGCAATTCCCGCCGCAATGGTGGCCGAAGGAACCCACGCTCGCGAGCTACAAGAAGCTGCTCGACCCAACAAGCAGCGTGGGTGCCGACTTCCTGCGCTTCTTCTGGAACAGCCTTTTCGTCTCGACCATGTCGACGATATTGTCGGTCATCGTCGCCGTCCCCGCCGCCTACGCCTTCTCGCGCTTCGATTTTCCGGGACGGAAATTCCTGTTCTTCTCGGTCCTGCTGCGCAACATGTTCCCGGCGGTCGTGTTCCTCGTCCCGTTGTTCATCCTGATGCGCCTGCTGGGCCTGATGAATACGCACGGTTCGCTGATCTTGACCTATCTGACCTTCGGTCTGCCGCTCGCGATCTGGCTGCTCAAAGGCTTCTACGACAACATTCCCTATCAGCTCGAACAGGCCGCGCGCATCGACGGCGCTTCGCGCTTCCAGGCTTTCGTGATGATCGTCATGCCGCTGTCGGTGCCGGGCATCATCGCGACGGCGATCTATTCCTTCATCGGCGCTTGGAACGAGTACATCTTCGCCTACACCTTCATCAACCGGAACGACCGCTTGACGCTGCCGATCGGCATTCAGCGCTTCTTCTCCGAAAGCTCGTCCGACTTCCCCGGCCTCATGGCGGCGAGCTTCATGATGAGCGTGCCGGTCGTGGTTCTTTTCCTGATGCTCCAGCGTTACTTCGTCCGCGCCCTCACCGAAGGCGCCGTCAAACACTAGAAGGTTCGCCGTATGGCCGATGTCGTCCTCAAGAATCTTGTCAAGACGTATGGCGCCTACACGGCGGTCAACGACGTATCGCTGACGGTCAACGACGGCGAGTTCGTGGCGCTTGTCGGGCCGTCGGGTTGCGGCAAAACGACGACGCTCAATCTCGTCGCGGGGCTGACGTCGCTTACCTCCGGCGACATCGTCATCGGCGGTCGCGTGGTCAACGACGTCGACCCGAAGAACCGCGATATCGCGATGGTCTTCCAGAACTACGCGCTCTATCCGCAAAAGACCGTCTACGCCAACCTCGCCTTCCCGCTGCAAATGCGCAAACTGGGGCGCGAGGAGATCGACCGCAAGGTCAAGCAAGCGGCGCAGATGCTCGACATGACGCATCTGCTGGAGCGCAAACCGCGCGAATTGTCGGGCGGGCAGCAGCAGCGCGTGGCGCTGGGCCGCGCACTGGTGCGCGATCCGGCCGTGTTTCTGATGGACGAGCCGCTCTCCAATCTCGACGCAAAGCTGCGCGTGCAGATGCGTTCCGAGATCAAGCGCTTTCACCAGGACCTCAAAGCCACAATCATCTATGTCACGCACGATCAGCTCGAAGCCGTCACGATGGCCGACAAACTGGCGGTGATGAGCGGCGGCTTTCTTCAGCAATACGACGCGCCCGCCAAGGTCTTCGCCAATCCGGTGAATATGTTCGTGGCGAGTTTCATCGGCAGCCCGGCGATGAGTTTGATCCCGCTGGAAGCGACCACACGCGACGGAAACGCGGTGTTGACCGGCGCCGAAGGCTGGACGGTCGCGCTGTCGCCCCGCAATGCGCGCAAGGTTCAGCGTTCGACATCCAACAAAGTCGTGCTCGGCGCGCGCCACTCGGCGATCAAGCTTTCCACCACGGCCGTCGCCGGTGCCGTTCCGGCCAAGGCTTATACGGTCGAGCCGACCGGCGACGTAACTTACGTGCAAGCGCTGCTGTCGGGCGCCATCGTCAATATCAGCGTCGCGCCGGAGATCGTTGTCGAAGCGGATCAGCCGATCTGGCTCGAATTCGACCAGGAGCGCATGCACCTGTTCGACGGCGCCACGCAAATGGCGCTGAAGGCCGA
>JAIUNH010000314.1 GCA_020161965.1 Pseudomonadota bacterium | reverse complement strand
CTTGCCGTGCATCAGGATGCGCGCGAGGTTAGCCTTCGTGCCGGGATTGTCGCTTTCGTAGTTCGCGAGAATCTTTTTGACCTTCTGGGTGACTTTCACGGGGCAACGCTCCTGGATTCGCTGAAGGGGCGGAAAACGGGGTGCTTCTAGCCGCCCGACGCCCCCTTGTCGAGACCCCGCCGCCGGGTCCATAACATGCGGAAACCACGAAGGAATTCCCCATGCTGTTGCATCTTCAAACTTGGCAGGAAGTCGAAGCCTATCTCGCCAAATCGACGGCGATCATCATTCCTATCGGCTCGACCGAGCAGCACGGCCCCAACGGTCTGATCGGCACCGACGCGATCTGCGGCGAGGCCGTCGGCCGCAAGCTGGGTGAGACGACGGGCACGCTGGTCGCCCCCACCATCGCCGTCGGCATGGCGCAGCATCATCTCGCGTTTCCGGGGTCGATGACGTTGCGCCCGTCGACGTTGATCGCCGTGGTGAAGGACAATGTCGAAAGCCTCGCGCGCCACGGCTTCACCCATTTCTATTTCGTCAACGGCCATGGCGGAAACGTGGCGCCGTTCTCCTCGGCGTTTTCGGAGCTCTATGCCGAATCCTCGCTGTCGCGGCCGGGCAATCGCCCGCCGATCCGCTGCGTGCTGCGCAACTGGTACGAAACGCCGAAGGTGAAGGCGATTTCGCGCGAGCTTTATGCGGATCAGGAAGGCAGCCACGCCACACCGTCGGAAGTGTCGCTCACTTGGGCCGTCTATCCGCAAACCGTGAAGCACATGAAGATGGAGCCGAAAGTGGCCCCGCGCGGCACGTTCACCGACGCGGCCGATTATCGGCGCAACTTCCCCGACGGGCGTATCGGCTCCAACCCCGATCTCGCCTCGATCGAAGCGGGCCAGCGTTTGTGGGATGCGGCGGTTGCCGATCTCGCCGACGATCTCGCATCGTTCGTGAAGCTGAAGGCGTAGCCACGATGGCGTTGCTCGGATCCGGCGCGCTGGCGATGTGGTGGGATATCGCCCTCGATATGCGCGCCGAGTTCGAGGATTGGCATACGCACGAGCATTTCCCCGAACGGATGCGCGTGCCCGGCTTCCGGCGCGGCTCGCGCTGGGCGGATGCCGATGGCGGCGAAGGTTTTTTCATTCTCTACGAGATGGAAAGCTACGCCACGCTGACCTCGCCCGAATATCGCGCCCATCTCAACGCGCCCACGCCGTGGTCGGCGAAGATGATGCCGCATCACCGCAACATGGTGCGCAGCCAGTGCCATGTGCTGGAGAGCGTGGGCGGTGCCCTCTCGCGTTTCATGCTGACATTGCGGTTGTCGCCCGCCGACGCGGATCGTCTGCGGCCCGCTTTGCGCGACCTCGCCGCGACGATTGCCAACAAGCGCGGCATCGCGTCGGGGCATTTGCTGCGCACCGAAACGCCGGCCCTCGCCCAAACGACCGAGCAAAAAATCCGCGGCGGCGACGCGGCCGCCGATTGGATCTTCCTGGCCGCCGGTTACGAGCGCGATGCGCTGGAGGCGCTGGCGAAAAACGAACTCGGCGACGCCGCGTTGATCGCGTCGGGCGCGAAGCCGGGTGCTGTGCGCGGGCTCTACACGCTGTCGCACACGAATTCGGCGGCGGAGTTTACGCCGAAGGCTTGAGCGGGCTGACGGGAGCGCCCGTCTCGTCGAACCAATCGGGGCCGACGGGGATCTTGCCCGTACCGCCGGGAATATCGAGCACGTAAGTCGGCTGGGCGAGGCCCGACAGGCGCCCGCGCAATTCGCGCATCAGGCTCTGCCCTTCCGCAATCGTGGTGCGGAAATGCGACGTGCCGGGGGCGAGATCGCCTTGGTGCAGGTAATAGGGCTTGATCCGGTTCTTGGTCAGAGCGCGGAACAATTCATCGAGCGTGTCCGCATCGTCGTTCACGCCTTTTAGCAGCACGGTCTGGCCGATCAGGGGAATCCCTGCATCGGCGAGCTTCGCGCAAGCGGCCAGCGCTTCCGGCGTCAGCTCGCGCGCGTGGTTGACGTGGATCGCGACCCACATCGTCTTGCCCGCTTTCAACGCGGCGACGAGATCGTTGGTGACACGTGCCGGATCGGCGACGGGGATGCGCGTATGCACGCGCAGCCAGTCGAGATGGTCGATGGCCGAGAGGCGTTCCACCAGATCGCGCAGGCGGCGCGCCGACAGCACCAGCGGATCGCCGCCGGTCAGGATCGCTTCGCGGATCGCAGGCGTCGCCGCGATATAGGCGATGGCGGCGTCGAGCTCTTCCTTGTCGAGTGCCGCCCCACCGGGCCCGACCATTTCGCGGCGGAAGCAGAATCGGCAATAGACCGCGCACGCATGCGTGGGCTTCAGCAGCACGCGATCGGGATAGCGATGGACGATGCCTTTGACCGGCGAATGCGTATCGTCGCCGATCGGATCGGCGCGCTCTTCCTCGGTCGTGATCGCCTCGCGCGCATCGGGCACATATTGGCGTGCGATGGGATCGTTCGCGTCCGCGCGATCGATCAAATCCATCACGTCCGGCGTGATGGCGATGGCGTAGCGTGTCGCGACGCGTTCGATCTCCGCGCGCGCTTCGGGCGCGATCAGTTTTTCGGCCGCGAGGGCGGCGGCGTCGCGCAACGTGGTGCGGCGATTGCCGTCCATTACGGCGCGCCCGGATCTTCGAAGCCGGCGAGGGCGACCGGCGCCCAGATCACGTCTTCGATATGCGTGGCCCCCGCCATCAACATGACGAGGCGATCGAAGCCCAGCGCAATGCCCGCCGATTCCGGCAAGCCATGCGCCAGCGCCGCCATGAATTCCTCGTCGATCGGATAGCGCTCGCGATAGAGCTGCATCTTCAGCGCCTGATCGGCTTCGAAGCGCGCGCGCTGTTCGGCGGCGTCGGTGAGTTCCCCGAACGCGTTGGCGAGTTCCAGGCCGCAGATATAAAGCTCGAAGCGTTCGGCCAAACGCGGATCGCCGGGCTTGGGCCGCGACAACGCGGCCATATGCACGGGGTAATCGTAAAGGATCGTCGGCCGGTCGATGCCGAGGCGCCCTTCGATATGTTCGAAGAACAGCCGGAAGAAGAAATCATCCCAGCGGTCGCCCGTATGCGGCACCATTTTCAACGGCCGCGCGGCGGCGGCGAGGCGATCGAGCGCCCTGGCTTCGCCGGCGGGATCGGCCGCGTCGGGCGTGCAGGAAAGAAGATCGAAGCCGCAATAGCGCGCGAAGGCTTCGGCCACGCTCAAACGCTCGAACGGGCTCGACGGGTTGCAGAACTTGCCGCCCCAGGCGACGCGCTCCACGTCGCAAGCCTGCGCCACGCCGCGGATCAGCTTTTCGCAATCGGCCATCAAATCGGAGTAGCTCGCCCCCGCGCGATACCATTCCAGCATCGCGAATTCGGGATGATGCGTGGCCGAGCGTTCCGAGTTGCGATAGCAACGCGCGAGCTGCCAGATCTTCGGCAATCCCGCCGCCAGCAGCTTCTTCATCGCGAATTCGGGGCTGGTGTGCAGATAGAGCCGGCGCGCCAATCGCACGCCGGGATCGCGCAGCACGGTTTGGAACGCCATCAAATGCGGCTCCAAACCCGGCGATACCTGCAAGGCGGGCGTTTCGACCTCGTCGAATTCGCCCGCTTCGAAAAACGCGCGCGTCGCGCGCAGCGCCTTCTGCCGAACGACGAGGTTCGCGCGTTTGCGCGCGAAACGATCGGGCCGCCACCACGGAATGGCGGCGAGCGGCGGCAACCCGTCAGCCATGGGCGATCCGCAACCCCAACGCTTCGAGCTTGGCGCGCTGTTCGGCCGCGCCGTCGAAGCGGATATCGGCAAGCCCCATGCGTTGCGCTGCCAGTGCAAGGCCGGCGGACGTTCCGCAATCGGCGCGCAGATGGTCGAGCGTTTCGGGGAATTCGTCTTTCAGGATGTGCGCGATTTCGGCGAGCCACGCCGGGCCGCCGCCGCCGATCTCGGCTTCCAGAACGGCGCGCGCCCCGGCCGCCTTTGCGGCGGTCAGGGCGCGGCGCGCGTCGTCCAGGCCTTCGATCCGGATCGGTTCCATGGCGGGAACCTATTCCGGAAAAGGCTTGGGGGCAATCAGGTGCCGGCGAGCATCCGGCGCAAGGTGTTGTCGCGCAGCACGTAGTGGTGCAGCAGGGCCGCCGCCGCGTGCAAGGCGGCCAGAATTAGCAGCGCGTTGGCGAACAGCTCGTGCACTTCCTTTGTCGAGCGCGCGAAGGCCCGGTCGCGGATCCAGGGCGAAACGATATCCCACAGCCCGAACAGGCTCAGCGTTTCGCCGCGCGCGAACAGCGTGACGATCCCGGCGACGGGGGCCGCGACCAGCAACGCGTAAAGGGCGATGTGCCCCGCCTTGGCGGCGTAGCCGAGCCATGGATCGAACGACGACGGCTCGGCCGGCGGATGCGGATCGAGATAGCGCCACGCCAAGCGCACGGCCAGCAGCGCCAAGGCGGCGAGCCCGGCTTCGATATGGACGAACACGATCGCCGCTTCGGCCGATTTGCCGAATGCGTCGACCAACTGGCCGCCGCTCCACGCGACGGCGACGGCGAGCGCACTCGCCCAATGCACACCACGCGCAAGCGCGCCGTAGCTTTCGGTTGTGTTGCGAATGTTCATGTCGAGCCCCTCTCTGCCTCGCGATATGCCCGCGAAGCGGAGCGTCAACAAGGCGACGAAACGCCGCGTAACGAAAAGGGCCGGTATCTTGCGATGCCGGCCCCGTTCGATCCCGCGAATGTTTCGCGTTATCAGATCAGCTTGGCCATCAGTACGGCCGTATCGGACATGCGGTTGGAGAAGCCCCACTCGTTGTCGTACCAGCTGAGCACGCGCACGAGGTTGCCGTCGATCACCTGCGTTTGCTTCAAGTCGATCGTCGAGCTCGCCGGGTTGTGGTTGAAGTCGCTCGACACGAGTTCTTCGTCGGTCGTCTCGAGAATGCCCTTGAGCGAACCCGATGCGGCGGCGGCGAGCATCGCCTTGTTGATTTCTTCGACCGTCGTCGCGCGCTTGGCGACGAACTTGAAGTCGATCATCGACACGTTCGGCGTCGGCACCCGGATCGACGTGCCGTCGAGCTTGCCGGCGAGTTCGGGCAGCACCAGGCCCACGG
>JAIUNH010000313.1 GCA_020161965.1 Pseudomonadota bacterium | reverse complement strand
CATCGACCACGGCGATGACGCCATCGACCGTGACGCGCGCGCGGATCGCCGGCCATTCGTCGGGAATGATCGAGAACCACACCGAGTGGCGCAGGCGCCCGCCCTCCATCAGCATGTGATTGCGGAAGGTGCCTTCCTCGACCGCACCCAGCCGCGTCAATGCCGTGCGCGACTGGACGTTCAGCGAATCCGTCTTGAACTCGATGCGGTTCGCCTTCCACGTTTCGAACGCGTGGCGCAGCATCAGGATCTTCGCTTCGGTGTTGACGGGCGAGCGCTGGAAATCGCGCCCGACATAGGTGAAGCCGATCTCCGCCACTTTGTCGTGGGTGCGGATATTGGCGAAGCGCGAACCGCCGGCGATGCGCCCCGTCGCGATTTCGATCGTCGTAAACGGCAACGCGCTGCCCGCCGCGCGCATCTTCAGCGCGTCGGCGATCATCGCGCGCACGTCATCGACCGAACGGAAAGGCTTGGGGAAATATTGCGTCAACGACGCATCGACGACGGCAGCGATGCCGTCGGCATGCGCCATCTCCAACGGAACGAGACGCACATATTTGCCTTCGAGCGTGACCGTATCGACTTTCATTGTTGCTTCTCCGGAAGTCCGTAACGACGCATGAATTCCGCGTTTTCGCCGTTGATCGCGGCGAGCACGCCGTCGCGATCCGAGCGTGCGCGGTTCTGCGACAATTTGAGTTTGGTCTCGACGCGGGTCATCGGGATTTCGAATCCGGCGATCCCGCCCAGCATCTTGTCGATGAAAATCTCGGGTTGGTTCTCGAACCGCCATTCGCCCGTTTCGTATTGCGCGGCGAGACGCGAGACCAGATCGCGCAGTTTCGCCTTGTCGTTCGTCGCGCGCGGCACGCCATAGACATGCACCGCACCATAGTTCCAAGTCGGCACCGTGCCGCTTTTCGCCTGATACCAAGTCGGCGAGACGTAGAAATGGGGCGCATGGAAAATCGCCAGCACTTCCGTGCCGGTCTTCGCCGCATCGAACAGCAGATCGGCCAATGGATTGGGCCCCGCCAAATGCCCAAGCAGCGTATCGCCCTCGCGCAGCAAGGGCAGATGCGCCGCGACCATGCCGCCCGCCCCCTTCGCGATCACGGTCGCGAAAGGATAGGCGTCGATCATCTCGTGCGCTTGGGCATCGGTTCCGGCGAAGGCGGCGGGCACATACATGGCGATTACACTCCCCACGCGAACAAGGCGGCGGCAGCGAGGCAAAGCATCGCGACCAGCGGACGCAATTCACGATAGACCGCGCCCGCATCGCCCGCGAGTCCACTTAAGCCCGCCGCGAGCGTCACGCGCGCGGGCGAAAAGGCGGTGAAAGCGGCAGCCACGGCGACATGCGCGCCGATCGCGGGCAACGGATCGTCGCCCATCAACGGCAAGGTCAGCGGCAGATTGACGGCACTCGCCGCCAGCGCCGATCCGGTCGCCATGCCGCCCAAAGCGCCGAGGATCGGCACCACCGCGATCGCCAGATCTCCGGCGATATGCGTATAGGCGGAAACCAACGCGGCGGCGAAGCCGCCTTGCGCCAGCGCTTCGCCGAACAGGATGAACGCCGCACCGGCGAAAATCGCGCGTTTGCTTTGCGACCACGCGGCAGCGACGGGCACTTGCTTGCCACGCGACGCCAACAGCGCAAGCGCCAGCAGCCAGAAACTCGCGTGGTGGAACGGCGTGAATTCGGGCAGATTCGATGCGGTCGGCAGTGCGACCGCTTTGGTGATCGCGCCAAGCTCCGGCACCAGACGCGATCCGGCCAATGCCAGCGTCAGCGCGACATAGGGCCATTGCCGGGCAAGCGTCGCGAAAGCTTGCACCGCCGTAGGGCGCTCGTCCCAAACGAGCCGCAAGCCAGCGACGATCGCGCAAGCCGCGATCCCCGCCGCATCGGGCGTCGCGTAAGGCGAAATCAGATCGAGCACGAGCCATAGCAGTGCCAGCCACGCGACATCGGCGAATCGCTGGAACCATGAAACGCCGAGATCGCGTGTGAGCCACCAAAAGGAGATCAGGAACGGCGGCAACATCCACGCGATTGCGGCCGCGGCGGATTGGCCCACCGCGATGGCGTCGACGCTGGCGATATCGGCACTGCCCATCGGTCCCATCGCCATGGCGCCCCACGGCACCAGGCATTGCGTCAGCATCGCCAAAGCTGCGGCGTTGGCACCCTTACGATGGGCGGCGAAGATGAACGGCAAGGCGAACATCGCGCCGATGCCAAACCCGACCGCGCATTCGAAGAACGGCCCGAGCAGAAAACAAGCGACGAACAAGCGGCGATGGGCCTGCGCCGCATCGCGCGGTGCGGCGGCCGTCACGCGCGGGTTCGCGACCTCGCGCAGCATCACGCCCGCGAACAACACGGCGGCCATGGGTGCGGCGATCCAAAATACGCGCGGCAAAACGGCGGCGGGAAAACCCGCGAGCAGCAACGCCGCGAGCGCGCCCGCACAAGCGGCAGGTGCGAGGAATTGCACCCCGCGCAGCGCCGCCACTGCGAACACCAAGAGGGGAACGAGGGCCAAAGTCGCTGACATGGCCCCCGCCCGGCTCAGTTCATCCAGAAAGGTTTGTCGGACTCGCGAATGACGTCGCCGACCGTCAGCCCCATGTCTTTTCGCAGATGCTCCGAAAGTTCGGCCATCTGGGTGCGCATGCGCGCACGGGCCTGCCAGTTCAGCAGGGTTTCGACCGCGAGCAGAAGGACGCGGTCGACCGCGCGCATGGCTTCCAACGTCGCGAAAACGGCAGCGCGAGCGATCTGCTCGAGCGGGCCGGTCCGGGCTATTGTATCCATGCAATCCTCCATTTGTCCGCAAAACATCCCGAATGAATGTCTCGCTTTGTCACGATCTCATTGACACAATACGGGGTCAATAATTACATTGTCTCTATGACAACTTGGCAGCCCGAGATCGAAACCCGCCCCGGCCCGCGCTACATCGCGATCGCCGATTCCCTTGCCGCCGACATCTCGGCGGGGCGGCTGAAGCCGGGCGATCGCCTGCCCACCCATCGCGATCTCGCCTGGAAGCTGCACCTCACCGTCGGCACGATCACCCGCGCCTATGCCGAAGCGGAGCGGCGCGGCCTGATCGCCGGCGAAGTCGGGCGCGGCACTTATATTCGCGACCGCTTGGGCGACGCGCCGCCGCCCTTGATGCCCACGCCGCCGACGACCGACGATTACGTGGACCTCTCGCGCAATCTGCCCAGCGCGTCGGGCCCCGCCGCCGCGATGGTGGCGAAACATCTCGCCGACATCGCGCAAAGTGATATCCAGCCGCTGCTCGGCTACACGTCCAATCAGGGACTGCCCGCCCATCGTGAGGCCGGTGCGGAATGGCTGCGCCGGCGGGGCTTGAACGCCGACCCCGCGCGCGTCGCCGTCACCTCCGGCGCCCAAAACGCGATGATGCTGGCGATCGCGGCCTTGTGCCGCCCGGGCGACGTGGTGCTGGTCGAAGCGTTGACCTTCTACGGCATCAAATCGATCGCGAATCTGTTGGGCGTGCGCCCCATCGGGATCGAGATGGACGATGACGGGCTATTGCCCGACGCGCTGGAAGCCGCCTGCCGCCAGCACGCGCCCAAAGCGCTTTACGCGTTGCCGACCTTCCAGAACCCGACCACGACGATCATGCCGCTGGAGCGGCGCAAAGCGATCGTCGAGATTTGCCGCCGCCACGGCGTGACGATCATCGAAGACGACATCTATGGCAGCTTCGATCCGGCTTCGACGCCCTTGGCCGTGCTCGCCCCCGACATCACGGTGTTTCTGACCAGCCTGTCGAAGACGGTCGCCCCCGGTTTGCGGCTTGGATATCTCCACGGTTCCGACGCGATCATTCAACGCGCGACGGCGGCGATCCGGGCCGCCACCTTCATGACCACGCCGATGGTCGCGGAAATCGCCACGCGCCTGATTCGCTCGGGCGACGCCGATAAAGCGGCGGCGTATCAAACCGAACTCGCCGAGCGGCGCCAGAAACTCGCGTCGCAAATCCTGCATGGCTACGAGTTCCGCAGCCATCCGCGCGCCTTCCATATCTGGCTGAAAATGCCCGAGCCGTGGCGGCGCGAGGAATTCACCGAAACCGCGCGACGGCGCGGCGTCGGCGTGGCCCCCGCCAACGCCTTCGCCGTGGGCCGCGCACCCGTCCCCCACGCGGTGCGCATCGCGCTGACCCAGCCCGATCACGATGCCGATCTGGAACGCGCCCTCTCCACCCTCGCCGAAATCCTGCAGGATTCGCCCGAGGGCGCGTTGCCCATGGTGTAATGCGATTTACTGCGTCACACGCTTGTTGACGAAATCGAGCCGATACGCCGCACGCCAATTCAGATCCTTGGCGTAGACGCCCGCTTCGGACATCACGTCGAAAATGCGCTGCCAGCGCGCGTCGGTCATCGCACCGATACCGAGCGTGGCCGCATCGCCGCCGGTGACCAATTCGTATTTCTTCATCT
Source organism: Pseudomonadota bacterium (assembly GCA_020161965.1). Classification (GTDB taxonomy): domain Bacteria; phylum Pseudomonadota; class Alphaproteobacteria; order CACIAM-22H2; family CACIAM-22H2; genus Tagaea. Next base: position 650 of record JAIUNH010000313.1, on the reverse strand, counting down.
GCGCGACTTTGAAGGCGGATAGCTCCAGCGATTGTTCGGCCATCGCGGCCTTGATCGCTTCGAAGGCCGGCGTGGGATCGCCGGTCAGGCAGCTCGCGTAACCCTTGATCGTCGCATCGACGAAACGCTGTGCCACTTGCGGGCGCGCGGCGATTTCGGATTCCACGCCGAAGATCGTCGTCTGGTAATCGGGATAGCCGTAATCGGCGAGCAGCAGCGTGACCGGCGGCTTGCCCAAGGCCTGGCCCAGGAAGAACGCGTCCTCGGTGACGAAGCCTTGCTGCACCGACGAAGGATCCGCGACGAAGGTGGCGGGGTTGTAGACGTAAGGGCGCAACTGCGAGTCCTCGAAGCCATACGCGGCTTTCAGCCACGCCCAGAACGTCGTGCGCGAGAAATTGGCGACCGCGACGCGCCGGGTTTTGAGATCGTCGAGCTTGGTGATCCCTTGATCGGGGTGCGCCACCAAAGTCTGCGGGCTTTTCTGGAACATCGACGCGATGGTCACACCCGGCACATTGTTGACGCGCATGTTAAGCGTCGTCAGCGCCGAACCCATCGCATAGTGATAGCGCCCCGCCGCGACCAATTGCGCGACATTGACGCCCGGCCCGCCTTGGACGAGTTTCCTCGACCATCGCCGTAACCAC
>JAIUNH010000312.1 GCA_020161965.1 Pseudomonadota bacterium | reverse complement strand
ATGATCCGCGCAACCCGGCCGTGATCGCCGACAACGTCGGCGACAACGTCGGCGACTGCGCCGGCATGGCCGCCGATCTGTTCGAGACCTACGCGGTCACGATCGTCGCCACGATGCTGCTGGCCGGCATCGCGTTCTCGGGCGGCGACGTCGCCACGATGATGATGTATCCGCTCGTCATCGCGGGCGTTTGCATCATCGCGTCGGTCGTCGGCACGTTCTTCGTGAAGCTGGGCGCCGACGGCGCCATCATGAAGGCGCTGTACAAGGCGTTGATCGTCGCGGGCGTGATCTCGGCCGTGCTGATCTACTTCGTGACGTCGTCGATGGTCGGTATGTCGACCAAGATCGGCGCGGTCACGGGTAACGGCCTGTTCGTCTGCGCCCTCGTGGGCCTCGTCGTGACGGCGGCGCTCGTCGTCGTCACCGAGTACTACACGGGTACGGACTACCGCCCGGTGCGCTCGGTCGCCAAGTCGTCGCAGACCGGTCACGGCACGAACGTCATCCAGGGCCTCGCGGTCTCGCTGGAATCGACGGCGCTGCCCGTGCTGATCATCTGCGCCGGCATCCTGGTGTCGTACCTGACCGCGGGCCTTTACGGCATCGCGATCGCGGCGACGACCATGCTGGCGCTCGCCGGCATCGTCGTGGCGCTCGACGCCTACGGCCCGGTCACCGACAACGCCGGTGGCATCGCCGAAATGGCGGGTCTGCCCAAGGACGTGCGCAAGTATACGGACGCGCTCGACGCCGTGGGCAACACGACCAAGGCCGTGACCAAGGGCTACGCGATCGGTTCGGCGGGCCTTGCGGCCGTCGTGCTGTTCGCCGCCTACATCTACGACCTGAAGCACTACTTCCCCAACATCGCCGACAAGGTGAATTTCAGCCTCACCAATCCTTACGTGGTGATCGGCCTGTTCATCGGCGGCATGCTGCCGTACCTGTTCGGTGCGATGGGCATGACGGCGGTCGGCAAGGCCGCCGGTGCGGTCGTCGAGGAAGTGCGCCGTCAGTTCCGCGAGATCAAGGGCATCATGGAAGGTACGGGGAAGCCGGATTACGGCCGCGCCGTCGACATGCTGACCGCGGCCGCGATCAAGGAAATGATCGTTCCTTCGTTGCTGCCGGTTCTCGCCCCCGTCGTGCTCTACGTCGTCATCTCGCTGATCGCGGGCCAGGCGGAAGCCTTCGCTTCGATGGGCGCGATGCTGCTCGGCACGATCGTGACGGGCTTGTTCGTCGCCATCTCGATGACCTCGGGCGGCGGCGCTTGGGACAACGCCAAGAAGTACATCGAAGAAGGCCATTACGGCGGCAAGGGCTCCGACGCCCATAAGGCCGCCGTGACGGGCGATACGGTCGGCGATCCCTACAAGGACACGGCCGGCCCGGCGGTGAACCCGATGATCAAGATCATCAACATCGTCGCCATCCTGCTGCTCGCGATCCTCGCCAGCTAAGGCGAGATTCGCGGGTCGCAAGACCCAAAGACGAAACGGCCCCGGGAGTGATCCCGGGGCCGTTTTCGTTTGGGGGCAAGGGCGGAAAACAAGGGAGGCAATCACGGCGCCCGTGAAGCCTGCCTTCGCCAGATCAGGAAACGGGGCCGTTCTCCCTGGTCGAAGACGCGGCCTTATACCGCAACCAGGGATTATTGGAAAGCGAGCTTTCGGGGAGTAACGCCTCTGTCGGCCAGGGCCTACTCCGCCAGCAAGGTCTTGGGGCGCGACCCACCTCGTGACGGTGAGGCCAAGTAGCGCGACGTTTGGAAACGGTCAACCGTATCGGGGAAGCGCGCTTAACCCTGCGCGACGCGGTCGCGGCCGTCGCGCTTGGCTTTGAGCATCGCTTCGTCGGCGCGCACGATGGCGCGTTCGAACGGCTCGTCCGCTTTGCGTTCGGTGACGCCCACGGTGATCGTGGCGCCGTTGGCGCTGTCGCTGCGTTTCACCGCCGCGCGCACGCGCTCGGCCAAGTCGATCGCGCGCGGCGCATCGCAGCCGCGCAAGACCGCGACGAATTCGTCGCCGCCCCAGCGGCAGACGATGTCGCTGGCGCGCAGTTCCTTGCGCAGCGCCAAGCCCACGGCGCGCAATACGACGTCGCCCGCCGCATGGCCGCGCGAATCGTTGATCGTCTTGAAGCGGTCGATATCCGCCATCAGCACCGCGACCGGCTGCGGGCTGCGGCGCAATTCCTTCTCCATCTGCTCGGCGAGCAGACGATAGCCCCGGCGCGTGGAAAGCCCCGTGAGCGGATCGGTCGTCGCCAGCATTTCGATGCGGCGTTGGTAGCGGCCGAGCGTGGCAAGCGCCCCCCACAAGGCGAGCGAGGTGACGATCGCGGCCAAAGCGAGGTTGAAGATCAGCGTGCGGCGCACGGCCGCCTGGCCCGCTTCGCCCGATTTCTCGACATAGAGAAACCAGTGCAGTTCGGGGATGTAGCGCGCGTTGGCCAAGCGCGATTCGCCGTTGTGGAGATATTCGAAGGCGTGCGTGCCTTCGCGCGGCAATTGCCCCGCGATGCGCGCAAGATCGCCGCGCTTCGAGATATGGTCTTCGGGCACGTCGCCGCCCTTGCCGACCATGACGATGCGCCCCGCCTCGTTGGCGAAGAAGATCGTGCGTTCGAAGCGCGCCTGATAATCGTCGAGCAGGCGGCGCACCGCATCGACCGTCAGGCCCACGCCGGTCGCGCCGATGAAATTGCCCTGATAGTCGTAGACGCGATAATTGATGAAGATCGTCAGCGCGTCGTGATTGGCGAGATCGGGATCGACGTTGATCTCGTAATCCTCGCGCATCTTCTGGACGCGGAAATACCATTCGTCGCGCGGCTCGTCCTCGCGCACGGTCTTCAGCACGCCGTCGGCGTGGTAGTAGATCTTCGTGCGGTCGGAAACGTAGAACGCGGTGAAGGCGTTGTAGCGGCGTTTGATCTCGTTGAGATAGGCGATGATCGGCGTCGCGTCCTTCTCGCCGTCCATCACCCAATCGCGCATGAACGTGTCGGCCGCCATGACCGAGGAAATCAGGATCGGGCGGATCAGATCGCGCTGGATTTCCGAGTAGACGCTGTCGGACGTCAGCGGCAACTCGGCGCGCAGCACGGCTTCGCGCACCGAACTGCGCGAGACGAAATAGCTGCCGAGCGACGTCGCAAGAAAGCCGACGATCAACAGACCCGCGACGGCGGCGGCGAGAAGACTTCTTTCGCGGGCGGCGTGTTCCATCGGGCGGGTCAGCGCGGCGCGCCGCCGCTGGGCGCGTTGAACTTGCCAACGTTGCCCAGAAGCTGTTCGAGGAACGACATTTCGCGACCGGGCGAGGGCGTGGTGCGCGTGACGGGATCGATGATCAGCCCGTCCTCGAGCGCGTAGCGGCGTACGTCGCGCAGCGTGCCTTCGCGGTCGAAATGCACGACCACGACGCGCTGCTCCAACGTTTCGGCTTCGAAGAACGAGAGTTTGCTGGTCTTTTTGTAGATGTAGTACCAGCTCTGTTCGGCGTCGAAGACGCCGGTCGTGGACGGCGAGCCGAGCAATTGCTGCACATCGTCGCGCGATTGGCGGCCGGGTTCCAGGCGCGCCAAATCGTCGTCGTTGGGCACGTAGCCGCGCACGTCCACGCGCGCCAAGTTGCAGCCCCCCAAAGCCAGGGCCGCTACGCCCACGAAAATCCACATTGCCAGCCGCATCGTCTTGCTCTCCGGGCGCGGATGCGCCATGTCTTCGTCCGGCGCGCCCTCTCGATTGCGCCCGCAAAGTGCGGGCACGGGGCGCGCTTGTCAATGTCGGTCAAGCCCATGGTATTCGCACGATTCTTCGGCCCTAAACCGGCCCTCGACGCGGCAAGGCGGCTTTACGTGGCGCTGTCCACGCAAGCGCGCCAGCCGGCGTTCTATGCGGCACACGGCGTGCCCGACACGCTCGATGGCCGATTCGATTGCGTGGCGCTGCACGCCTTCTTGGTGCTCGACCGTTTGAAGCGCGAGGATTCGGCGCAAGCGGCCGAAACCGCGCAGCATTTGGTCGACACGTTCGTCGAGGATATGGATCGCACCGTGCGCGAATTGGGCGTGGGCGATATGGGTGTTGCGCGTCGCGTGAAGGCGATGGCGCAAGCCTTGTACGGACGTGCGGCGATCTATTCCGCGGCGCTGAACAGCGCCGAGCCCGGCGCGTTGGAAGAAGCGCTGCGACGCAATCTTTACGGCACGGTCGAGTCGCCCGATTCCGCCGGCGTGGCGGCGATGGCCGCTTACATCCGCCAAGCGGTCGCAGCCCTCGCTTCGGGCGAGGGGGCGGCGCTGTTGGCGGGCGAACCCAAATTCCCCGCGGTGCCCGCGCCCGAGGTCACGCCATGAGCGAATTCGAACGCCCCTTCGCGCTCGATAAATTGGGCGATCGCGCGGTGACGCAGACGATCGAGGCGAAGCCCGCCGAACGCGAAGCGCTCGCCAAACGCTTCGGCGTGTTGGGGATCGATGCGCTGACCGCGCGTTTCACGTTGAAGCGCGTGCGCGCGGGCCGCGGCGTGCGTTTGGAAGGCACGGTCGAAGGCAAGGCGCGCCAGGCTTGTGTCGTCAGCCTGCAACCCGTGGCGCAGGAGATCAGCGAGACTTTCGCGACGATTTTCGTGCCCGAGCAGGATCTGAAGCCGATCGAGGTCGACGAGGAAGGGGCGGTCAATCTCGACGCCTTTTTGGGCGACGAGGAGCTGGAAGAAGCGCTTCCCGAAGGCCCCCTCGATCTTGGGGAAATCGCGGCCCAGGAATTCGCCGTCGCGCTCGACCCTTACCCCCGCGCCGACGGGGCGGGGTTCAAAGCGGAGTGGGGCGAGGCCCCGAAACCGGTCTCGCCGTTCGCCGATTTGAAGGCCCGTTTGGAGAAAAACAAATAACCCCAACGGGTTAATTCGCAATTGCGTGTCCGGCGGCAATCGGCTATTGAGACCGCCGTTTCCAAGCTATCGTGGAAAACGAGTTTTCGGGCCGCTTCGCCAGTCGCGGCGGCTCAGTGGAAGAGGTCGTGTTATGGCGGTTCCTAAAAAGAAGGTCTCCCCCTCGCGTCGCAACATGCGTCGCTCGCATGAAGCGCTGAAGGGTTCGGCTTATGTCGAATGCCCGAATTGCGGCGAAGTGAAGCGCCCGCACCATGTTTGCGGCGCTTGCGGTTTCTACGACGGC
>JAIUNH010000311.1 GCA_020161965.1 Pseudomonadota bacterium | reverse complement strand
GCAGTTGGGCATCCAGTCGCTGTCGATCGCCAACCAGCAGCCTTCGGTTCTGCTGGGCCTGTTCCGCTAAGTCTAAGCGAAAACAACCTGATCGAACGAACGGGGGCGGTGAAAACCGCCCCCGTTTGCATTCCGCAAATCAGCTTTTGACTTCGGTGCAACGGTCGGTTACGGTTCTGACAGCCGAAAATCGGCCCCGGATCGCAGAAGCGGACCGGACATCTTCCAGAAGGAACCAGAACGATGACGAATTCCGTCAATACGAACGTTGGCGCGCTCGTGGCCTTGGCCTCGCTGCGTACGACTCAATCCGCGCTCTCCGTCGCCTCCAAGCAAGTCCAGACCGGCTATCGCGTGGCCGATGCGCAGGACGACGCGTCGACCTTCTCGGTCGCGCAGGGCATTCGCGGCAACCTGCAGGCCTTCGCGGCCGTGCAAGGCTCGCTCGCGAACGGCGTGGGTCTCGGCACCGTCACCCAGGCGGCGTTGACCAACATCTCCAACTTGGTGGGCAACCTCCAAGCCAAGATCACGCAGCTCGCCGACGGTTCGATCGGCAACAGCCAGCGCACGATCTATGCCGCCGACTTCAGTGCGATGACGAACCAGATTTCGAACTTCATCGCGCAGGCCAACTACAACGGCGTCAACCTCCTCTCCAACAACTCGGCCGCCAAGACCTTCCTGGCGGACACCTCCGCGACGACGCTGACGATGACCAGCCAATCGTCGGTGCACACGGCGTTCACGACCTTCGCCGCATCGACGGTCGCGTCCGTCACCGCGGCGACCGCGGCCCTCACCTCGTTGACGACCTTCGCCAACGCGGTGGCCTCGTCGCTGGGTGCCAACGCCGCCGACACGCGTTCGATGACTCTCCAGTCGAACTTCGTGAACTCGGTGGTCGATGCCACGACGACCGGCCTCGGCGCCATCGTCGACTCGGATATCGGCAAGGCCTCGGCCTCGGTGCAGTCGCTGCAGGTCCGTCAGCAGCTGGGCATCCAGTCGCTGTCGATCGCCAACCAGCAGCCGGCGGTGCTGTTGGGCCTGTTCCGCTAACACCGGCCCAGCGATACCAAACAGCGGTTTTCCGTATTTTTTGCGGAAGAAAAGCGGACGCGGGAGGAGACTCCCGCGTCTTCTTTTTTTGGGGTAAATTCACCCCATGGCCGGTTCGATCAATTCCCTCAACACCAACGAGGGCGCCTATCGGGCGCTATCGTCGACGCGCAGCCAATCGGCGGCGTTGCAGCAGGCGCAGAAGCGTCTGCAAACGGGATTGCGCGTCGCCGACGCGGCCGACGACGCCTCCACATTCGCCGTCGCGCAAGGTTTGCGCGGCGATCTGCAATCCTTCACCGCCGTGCAAAGTTCGCTCGCCAACGGCACCGGCCTCGGCTCGGTCACGCAAGCCGCCCTCGGCCAGGTCTCGGATCTGTCGAACCAATTGCAGCAGCGTTTGACGCAGCTTTCCGACGGATCGATTTCGGCGCAGCAGCGCGCGACCTATTCCGCCGACGCGCAAGCGCTGACCAGCCAGATTCAAACCACGATTCAGCAAGCCGGGTTCAACGGCCAGAATCTTCTGCAAGCCGGCGCCGGCGGCACGTCGTTCCTGGCCGATACGAACGGCGCCAGCATCTCGGTTTCCGGCCAAGGGCAAGTCGGCACCGGCGCCACGACGCTGCAAGGCGCCATCAACACGTCGAGTGCCGCGACGTCGCAAGCGAGCCTCGGCGCGTTGCAGAATTTCCAAAATACCATCGCGCAGGCTGCGGCCAACAATGCCGCCGATACGCGCGGTCTCGTCCAGCAATCCAATCTCACCAACTCGATTTCCGATGCGGTGACGATCGGTCTGGGCGCGCAAGTCGATGCCGATATCGGCGCTTCGGCCGCGCAGGCTTCGGCCCGCCAAGTCGGAAGGCAGCTCGCCTTCACCAGTCTGGGCCTCGCCAACAGCCAGCCCAGCGCCCTGCTCGGGCTCACCCGCTAACCTCATTCGCGAGACGCATAATAGCGGTATTATAATAGCGAAACTATTATGGCTAATTTTATCTTTATTTGAATTAACTGGATTCTGATTTTACCAAGCATACCAAGGGCTTGCCAGTACCGTAGAATTTACGTTAATATTTCATTGCTCGGCAGTCCGTGGACGCGGCGTCGTCGGCCCAACCCCATCAAGAGGGAACGGCGACACGGACTCCAGGTTCGACAGAAGTCGAAACCACATAGACCAGAAGGGACCAAGCCAATGACGAATTCCGTCAATACGAACGTTGGCGCATTGCTTGCGCTATCGTCGTTACGCAGTACGCAAACCGCACTGAACAACGCCTCCAAACAAGTCCAAACCGGCTATCGCGTTGCCGATGCGTCCGACGACGCATCGACCTTCTCGGTGGCGCAGGGCATTCGCGGTAACTTGCAGGCCTTCTCGGCCGTGCAAGGCTCGCTGGCGAACGGTGTCGGCCTCGGCACCGTCACGCAGGCCGCGTTGACCAACATCTCGGATCTGGTGGGCAACCTCCAGGCTAAGATCACGCAGCTCGCCGACGGTTCGATCGGCAACAGCCAGCGCACCATCTACGCCGCCGACTTCAGCGCGATGACGAACCAGATTTCGAACTTCATCGCGCAAGCCAGCTACAACGGCGTCAATCTGCTGTCGAACGCCTCTGCCGCGAAGACGTTCCTCGCCGACACTTCGGCGACGACGTTGACGATGCAGAGCCAATCGTCGGTGCACACGGCGTTCACGACCTTCGCCGCGTCGACGGTCGGTACCGTCACGGCGGCGACCGCGGCCCTCACCTCGTTGACGACCTTCGCCAACGCGGTGGCCTCGTCGCTGGGTCAGAACGCTTCGGACACGCGCTCGATGTCGTTGCAGTCGAACTTCGTGAACTCGGTGGTTGACGCGACGACGGCGGGCCTCGGTGCCGTCGTCGACGCCGATATCGGCAAAGCTGCGGCGTCCGTTCAGGCGTTGCAGGTTCGCCAGCAGCTGGGCATCCAGTCGCTGTCGATCGCCAACCAGCAGCCGGCCGTGCTGCTGGGCCTGTTCGGGTAAGGTCGGCGCTTCGCCGTCGACCTATCGCCGAGCAAGACAGAAAAAAGAAAGGCCCCGCGCGCCGGCGGGGCCTTTCGTATTTCCGGGATGCCGCTTCTTCCCAAAGTCAGGCCCTTCCCAAAAGTTGAGACGCATTTGGCCTTTTGCACAGCAGCGCTTCCCTCGCGCGGCACGCAAACTGCAGGCCTCCGGGATCGTTTTCGACCCCATGGGAGGTATCCAATGACGAAGTCGCTCCGTATCGGCCGCCGCGCTCTACTTCTCGCCACACCGGCCGTCGCACTGGGCCTGGGATCGGCCCGCGGCCAGACCGCGAAATTTCGATTCAATCTTGGCTGGCGCGTCGAAGCTTCCGCAGCCGGGTACCTTCTTGCGGCCGAACGCGGCTACTACCGCGAAGAAGGCCTGGACGTGACGATCGATGTCGGCAACGGCTCGGCGGGTGCGATCTCACAGGTCGCCGGCGGCGCCTATGACGGTGCGACCGCCGATATCCCGTCGATGATCCAGCACAACCTCGCCAATCCCGGCCGCAAGCTGATCTGCGCCGCGATCCAATACGACACCAACCCGAACGCGCTGATCGTCAAAGCGGACTCGCCCATCAAGGCGCCGCGCGATTTCATCGGCAAGAAAGTCGCGGGCCAGCCCTTCAACGCCTCGCGCGCGCTGTTCCCCATTTTCGCGCGCGCGCAGAACCTGCCGGCTGACTCCGTGCAATGGCAATCGGTCGATCCGGGGCTGGGCAACCAGCTTTTCCTGAAGGGCGAGATCGACGCGGTCGCGTTCTTCTATTTCACCGGCCTGCTCAATCTTAAACTCGCCGGTCTGCCGCTCGAACAGATGCGCACGTTCCGTTACTCGGATTACGGCCTCAAGGGCTACGGCAACGCGATCATCGTCAATCCGACGACGAACCCGCGTGCCATCTCGGGCTTCGTGCGCGCGGCGACGCGTGGCTGGCTCGACTGCATCGCCGATCCCGACGCGGGCGGCAAGGCGGTGAAGGCGCGCGACTCCCTCGCCGATCAGGCGATCGAAACCGAACGCCTGAAGATGATGGTCGAAGGCACGATGGTGACGCCCGATACGCGCGTCTACGGCTGGGGCGGCGCCTCGCCCGCGCGCTTGCAGGCGACGATCGAGGAAACGCTGCTCGCCTATAATCTCCAAGGCACCTTGACGCCCGACGACATCTTCACCAGCCAGTATCTGCCCGCCGCCGCCGACCGCGCTTTGCGCGTGAAGAGCTAACGCGATGGGCATCCCGGTCGTCAGCCTCGCGAAATCCGATCTGGAGATCGCCGCCGCCATCCGCGCGGCGGCGACCGCCCACGGGTTTTTCTACATCGTCGATCACGGCGTTCCGCAAAACCTGATCGACGCGCAATACACCTGGGCGCAACGCCTGTTCGCGTTGCCCGAAGCGTCCAAGCGCAAGGTTTCGCTGTTCAACTCCAAAGCCAAACGCGGCTGGGAAGCGATCGGCGATCAAACTTTGGACGCCGAAGCCGAGCCCGACCGCAAGGAAAGCTTCTATTGCGGCGTGCCCTATGGCCCTGAGCATCCTTACGTGAAGGCCGAGCTCAACGGCTACGGCGCCAATCAATGGCCCGACGAATTGCCGGAGATGGCGGCGTCGTGCGCCGCTTATATCGATGCGACGACGAAGATCTGCGAAGGGCTGATGCGCCACCTCGCCCGCTCGCTCGATCTGCCGCCCACGCAATTCGACCACACGATGGCCGAACCGATGATCACGCTGCGCCTGCTGCGCTATCCGCCGCATCCGGCGGATGCCGGCGCCAACGTGTTCGGGGCGGGTGCCCATACCGATTGGGGTGCGATCACCGTGTTGGCGCAGGACGACAGCGGCGGCTTGCAGGTGCTCGACGCCGACGGCGAGACCTGGCTCGACGCGACACCCATTCCCGGCAGCTTCGTCGTCAATCTCGGCGACATGATCCCGCGCTGGACCAACGGGCTCTATCGCTCGAACCTGCATCGCGTGATCAACAAAGCGTCGGCGCATGATCGTTATTCGGTGCCGTTGTTCTACAGCCCGAACTATCACGCGAAGATCGAAGCCCTGCCCGGCACGGTCATTCCCGGCGAG
>JAIUNH010000310.1 GCA_020161965.1 Pseudomonadota bacterium | reverse complement strand
TCGCCTTCCGCATTCCGGCGCGAATATCGGGAGAACGTGCGCGGGCGTTTCGTCGAGGACGGGCCCGATTTGGCACCGCAGACGACCGCGGCGAGCGGCTTGCGAGGCTGACGGGCGTAAAGACGATGCGGCAATCTCCCGAAACACATCAGAAAATACACGTGAAGGTAGTATAATTATGCCCGCGGCGGATTACGTCATCGGCGTCGATATCGGGACACAGAGCACGAAGGCGTTGATCTGCGACGGATCGGGCAAGGTCGTGGCGCAGGATTCCGTCGCCTATCAGCCCGATACGCCGCGTCCCCTTTGGGCCGAACAGGATGCCCAAATCTGGCTCGATGCCGTACTCGATGCGGTCGCGGGGGCGGTGGGGCAGCTGCGCGGCGGGCGGAAGGGATTTGCACCGGACCAAATCCGCGCGCTGTGCATTTCGGGGCTCTATGGCGGGGCGGGGATTCCCGTCGATGCCGAGATGCGTCCGTTGCATCCCTGTCTGATCTGGATGGATCGCCGCGCCGAGGCGCAGGTCGAATGGGTGCGCAAGAACATCGATCTTGATCGTTTGCGCGACGTCACCGGCAATCACGTCGACAGCTATTACGGCTTCACGAAGATCCTGTGGATCCGCGACAACAAGCCTGAGATTTGGGCGCGCACGCGCCATTTCCTGCCGCCCAACGCCTGGGTGATCCACGCGCTGACCGGCGAACTTGCCGTCGACCATTCCTCGGCGGGGAACATCGGCGGCGTCTACGATTTGAAGGCGCGGAATTGGTCGGCGCCGATGATGGCGGCTTTGGGCATTCCGCGCGGGATGATGCCCGACCGTCTGGTCGGGTCGAGCGACATCGTCGGCGGGTTGAAAGCGGATATCGCCGCGCGGCTTGGTCTTGCCGCGGGAACGCCCGTCGTGGCGGGCGGCGTGGACGCCGCCGTCGCGACCTTCGCGGCGGGCGCGACGCGCCAAGGCCGCCATGTCGCGATGATCGGCACCAGCATGTGCTGGGGCTTCATCACGCCCGACGTCGATACGCGCGGCGGCTTGATCAGCATGCCGCATGTTTTCGACGGCGAACGCGATGCCTATGTGTTCGGCGGGGCGGGCACGGCGGGTGCTTCGGTCGCTTGGTTCGTCGAGCAATTGGCGCCCCAGCTCGCGAGCGAGGCAGAAACTTACGCGGCGCTCGAAACCGCCGCGCGCGACGTGCCGCCGGGTGCGGAGGGGCTGATCTTTCTGCCCTATCTGATGGGCGAACGCAGCCCCGTTTGGGATGGGCGCGCGAGCGGCGTCTTCGTCGGGCTGACGCTGGCGCATGGGCGCGCGCATCTCTATCGCGCCGTGCTGGAAGGTGTCGCCTTCGCGCTGCGCCACAATATCGACGCCGTGCCCGGCGCCGCGCTCGACCGCGAATTGATCGTCGTCGGCGGTGCGGCGAAATCGGAATTGTGGCTGCAGATCATCGCCGATATGACCGGCCGCCCGGTACTGACGATCGCGGAGGAGGTTGAGGCCGCGATGGGGGCCGCCTTGCTCGCGGCGTTGGGCGTGGGACTCGCCAGCCGCGAACAGGGGTTGAAGGGCTGGGTCACGTTGCGCGAGGCGGCCCGCCCGCGTGCCGAGGCAAGCCGCGTCTACGACGCCGGCTTCGCGATCTACAAAAATCTGTATCCGGCGCTGCGCGGCGCCATGCACGGACTTCACGATGTCGCGCGTCAAGCGCGGAAAGAGACGGAACGATGAGCGCGTCACCAAGCGCCCCCAAAACGGATTTCGCGGCGCGTATCGGCGCGATCTTCCGTCCTTCGATTTTGCTGGGCGGTCTGTCGATCGCGCTGGTTGTCGCGCTCTACTGGCTCGTGGCGACGCGGCCCGGGGTCAATCCCGCCCTTGTGCCCACGCCGCCGCGCATCGCGCTGACCTTTTGGGAGGAATTGCGCAGCGGCGAGTTGGCGATCAACACTTGGGCGAGCCTTCAGCGCGTCATGATCGGCTTCATCATTGGTTCGGCGGTCGCCGTGCTGCTCGGCTTCCTCGCCGGCTGGTTCCGCTTCTGGGGCTATTTCCTCAATCCGCTGATCGATGCGATCCGCCCGATCCCGGCACTTGCCTATATCCCGCTGGTCATCGTGTGGGTGGGCATCGGCGAACCGTCGCGCATCATCATCATCGCGTTGGCGGTGTTCAAACCTTGCGTCGTCAACGCGCGCGCGGGCATGCAGGAGGTGGCGCAGATCTATGTCGACGCTGCGCGCGTACTGGGGGCGGGCAAGGTGCGTGTTTTCTGGACCGTCGCCTTGCCCAGCGCCGTGCCCTATCTGATCGCGGGCATGCGCACGGCGATGTCGACCGGGTTCCTGGCCTTGGTCGCGGCCGAGTTGATCGCCGCACCCACGGGGCTCGGCTTCATGATCCAGAACGCGGGCCAGTATTTCCGCACCGATATCGCCATCGTCGGCATCGTCGTGATCGGCATCGTGGGATCGATCCTCGATCAGCTCGCGAAGGTCACCGGCCAGTATCTCACCAAATGGGCGGAGGTCCGCCGGTCATGAACGTCGAAGCACCCAAGCTCGCGATCCGCGGGCTAACCCATCGTTTCCAGATCGAGGCCCAGACGGAACCGTTGACGGTTCTGAACGACATCAATCTGGCGATCGAGCCCGGTCAGTTCGTCAGCCTGATCGGCGAGTCCGGCTGCGGCAAGTCGACCTTGCTGCGCATCATGTCGGGGCTGTTGCCGCCCAGCGAAGGCGAAACGCTGCACGACGGCAAGCGCGTGGCCGGTATCGACCCCAAGCTCGGCTTCGTGTTCCAGCAGGACGCCGTGTTCCCCTGGCTGACGGTCGAAGGAAACATCGAATACGGCCCCAAGGCGCGCGGCGTGGCGAAGGCCGAACGCGCGCGCCTCGTCGAGCATTGGAGCGCCCAGGTCGGTCTCACGAAATTCCGCAAGGCCTATCCCAAGCATCTATCGGGCGGTATGCGCAAGCGCGTCGACCTCGCGCGCGTTTTCGCGAATTCGCCCGACGTGCTGCTGATGGACGAGCCCTTCGGCGCGCTGGACGTGCAGACCAAGCATGTGATGCAGCAGGTCGTGCTCGATCTGTGGCGCGAGACGCGCAACACGGTGGTGTTCGTGACCCACGATCTGGACGAGGCGGTGTTCCTCTCCGACGTCGTCGTGGTGCTGGCGGCCCGGCCCGGCCGCGTCGCGTCGATCATCCGCGTCGGCATCGATCGTCCGCGCAACGAGGCGACGCGCGTCAGCGACGATTTCGTCGCGGCCAAGCGCGAATTGTGGAACGCGATGCAAGCCGCACGCGCGATGTCGGGAAACTAGGAGACGCAAGTTCATGGCAAGCCGCAACGCCGAACGGCCGAACGTTCTTTTCATCCTCAGCGACGACCAGGGGCCCTGGGCCATGGGCTGCGCCGGCAACAAGGAAATCATCACCCCGGCCTTGGACGGGCTGGCGGCGCGCGGCATGCGCTTCGAAAATTTCTTCTGCGTATCGCCGGTGTGTTCGCCCGCGCGCGCGTCGTTGCTGACCGGCGAAATTCCGTCGCAGCACGGCGTGCACGACTGGATCCGCGACGGCAATATCGGCCCGACCCGGATCGATTATCTGGAAGGCAAGACGCTGATCACCGACGTGGCGGTGAAGGCGGGGTATCGCTGTGGTCTGGTCGGCAAATGGCATTTGGGGGCGAGCGACGCGCCGCGTCCGGGCTTCGTCAATTGGTACGCGCATCAATCGGGGATGAGCGCCTATTTCGACGCGCCGATGATCGAAGGCGACAAGCTGGTCGTGGGCGAGGGCTATCTGACCGAGGATTTGACCGATCGCGCGATCGATTTCCTGGGGAAAGAAGCGGCCCGGCCGGAGCCGTTCTGGCTGGCGCTGAACTACACGGCACCGCACTACCCGTGGATCAATTCGCATCCCAAGCGCTACACCGATCTCTACGCCGATTGCGCGTTCGATTCCTGTCCGATCGAGCCGCCGCACCGCTTCAACGCGGGCGGCAATCCGGCGACCGACGAGGGCAACAGCAACCGCCGGGATTCGCTGGTCGGCTATTACGCGGCCACGACCGCGATGGATATGGGCATCGCCAAAGTGGTGGCGGAGATCGAGCGCCTGGGCCTGACGCGCAGCACGCTCGTGATCTTCATGAGCGACAACGGCATGAACTGCGGCCATCACGGCATCTGGGGCAAGGGCAACGGCACGCGCCCGCAAAACATGTACGACACCTCGGTCAAGGTGCCGTGCATCTTCACGCAGCCCGGCCGTATTCCCGAAGGCGTGGTCGCCGAACGCTTGACCAGTGCCTATGACGTGTTCCCGACGCTTCACGAATATCTCGGCTTCGGCACGGATACGCGCACCGGCCGTCCGGGGACGAGCTTCCGCACGACGCTGGAAGGGGCGGGCGAGAGCGAACGCGGGCCGGTCGTCGTGTTCGACGAATACGGACCCGTGCGCATGATCCGCACGCGCGATTGGAAATACGTCCACCGCGATCCCGCAGGTCCGCACGAGCTTTACGACTTGGCGGCCGATCCCGACGAGCGTCGTGACTTGATCGACGATCCGCAACACGCGGACAAGATCGCCGAACTGCGCGGCCAGCTTACGGCGTGGTTCGATTCCTACGTCGATCCGGTGATCGATGGCCGCAAATGGGGCGTCACCGGGGCAGGCCAACTCGGCCGGCCGGAAGCGGGTGTCGCTCCCGACAAACGTTTCGCAACGGTGCCGATCGCGGCACTCAAGAAAAAAGCCTGAACCATTGATGGAGGAACCGATGACCAATACGAGCCGCACGCATTCGCTGGGCCGCCGCCATTTTCTGGCCGCCGCCGCCGCAACCCTTGCCATGCCCGCGATCGCGCGTGCACAGGCCGGAAAACCGATCGAACTCGGCCTGATCCGCAATCCGGTCTCGGGGCTGATTGAGGTCGCGTCGAAGAAGGGCTGGTTCCGCGAGGCGGGCGCCCCCATTAATCCGACGCTGTTCACCGGCGCCGCGGGCCCGAAGATCATCCAGGCGATGGGCGGCGGCAGCTTGGGCCTCAGCTCCGTCTCTGCGACCGCGGCGATCTTGGCGCTGGCGGGCGAAGCGGTGCCGTTGCGCATCCTGTCGATCTCGACCGATCCCGTTCCACTGTTCATGCTGCTCAGCG
>JAIUNH010000309.1 GCA_020161965.1 Pseudomonadota bacterium | reverse complement strand
CCCCTTTGCGGAAGAAGGCGCCGGGATCTTTGAGGTCGGGCTGTCCGTCGAGCGTCACGTCCACGCCGAACTCGTCCTTCTGGATGGCGAGCACCATCGCGGCGAGCGCATCGCGGTCTTTGGACTCGTAAGGACCGATTTCGAAATTCATGCATACCCCGGAAAAACGAAGGGCGCCGTTTCCGGCGCCCTTCGCGGTCTCTCCGAATTCCGGAAGCGGATTAGCGCTTCGAGAACTGGTGGCTGCGGCGTGCTTTGTGACGGCCGTACTTCTTACGCTCGACCACGCGGCTGTCGCGGGTGAGGAAGCCGTGGCTCTTCAGCACGGGGCGCAGATCGGGTTCGTAATACGTCATGGCCTTCGAGATACCGTGACGAACCGCACCCGCTTGGCCCGACAGACCGCCACCGGCGACCGTGCACCAAATGTCGAACTGGGCGGTACGGTTGGCGACTTGGAACGGCTGGTTGATCATCATGCGCAGAGCCGGACGCGCGAAATACACGGTCAGCTCGCGGCCGTTGACGATCATCTTGCCGGTGCCGGACTTGATCCAGACGCGGGCGATGGCGTTCTTGCGCTTGCCGGTCGCGTAGGCGCGGCCGAACTTGTCGCGCTGCGGCGCGGCCGGGGTCGTGGAAGCCTGGGCGGCGGCCGAAGCGGCGGCCATGGACAAATCGGCGAGCGTGCGGCTCGCGGTCTTCGGCTTGGCGGCCTTCTCGGTCGAACGGGGTTCGGCCATGTTCAGGCGCTCCTCTTGTTCTTCGGGTTCAGCGCGGCGAAGTCGATCGTCTTCGGGTTCTGGGCCGCGTGCGGATGATCGGTGCCGGCATAGACCTTCAAATGGGTCAGCTGACGGCGGGCGAGCGGGCTGTCCTTCTTGAGCATGCGCTCCACGGCGCGCACGATCAGGCGCTCGGGATGCTGCGACGACAGCGTGTTCTTCGCCGAGATTTCCTTGATGCCGCCCGGATGGCCGGTGTGCCAGTGGAACACCTTCTGGTCCATCTTACGGCCCGTGAGGCGGACCTTTTCCGCGTTCACGACGACGACGAAGTCGCCGATATCGAGATGGGGCGAGAAGCTGGGCTTGTGCTTGCCCTTGAGGCGAAGCGCAATGAACGAAGCCAGACGGCCCAGCACGACGCCTTCGGCGTCGACCAGGATCCAGCTCTTGCTCTTTTGCGCCTCGGCGACGGTCAGATTCGGCGTCATCGGGGTTTCCAAAAATCAGAGTGAGGACCCGGCGCAAACCGGGTCCGAAGGTCGCGGGAATATGCTGATCGCGACGCGCAGCGTCAACGCGAAAGACGCAAACGATTTCAATAGCTTTGCAGATACCGTATTATTTTACCGCACGCGAACGCGCTGATTTACCGGATTTATCGGCGATGGGTGGAATCGAATAGGTCCCCGTCACATGCGCGACCGGCTCGCGCTCGCCCTTCGAATAGATCGCGACTTCCATCACCGCCAAGCGCTTGCCGAGTTTCAGGATGCGCCCGTCGGCAATCAAATCCTTGGGGGCCGGCTTGCGCAGGAAG
This sequence comes from Pseudomonadota bacterium, assembly GCA_020161965.1. Lineage (GTDB taxonomy): Bacteria > Pseudomonadota > Alphaproteobacteria > CACIAM-22H2 > CACIAM-22H2 > Tagaea. Next base: position 3,651 of record JAIUNH010000309.1, on the reverse strand, counting down.
TTGATGTTGAGATTGGTCGTCACCGCAAGCTCGACGCGGCCGATCAGGCTCAGCACCACCACGTACATCGTGAAATCGGCGAGCGCCATCATCGTGGGGCCGGAGATCGTGCCGCCCGGCCGCACGAAATCGGGCTTATACGGCATGCGTACAATTGCCTGCCCCGCCTTCAACTTGTCGATCTTCGGCGCCAAAGACGCGGCCACGGGCAGCGATTCCGCGACGATATCGAAGATCTCGGTCTTGGTGATGCGGCTCATGCGACCCAGGGCGTCGTGCGACGCGCTTGCGTTGGCGTTTCGACGCGCCCAAATTGCCGTAAATAGACGCGGAGGAACAGATGCCCGATTCCGCTCTCGAAACGCCGGTTTTGCTGCGCAGCGACAAAGACGGCGTCGCGACCCTCACCCTCAACCGGCCCGATGCGCGTAACGCCCTGTCGGTCGCGCTGATGACCGCACTGGAGACCGCGTTCGCGGAACTCGGCGCCGACAAATCGGTGAAGGCGATCGTACTCGCCGGTGCCGGCCCCGCCTTCTGCGCGGGCCACGACCTCAAAGAGGTCCGCGCCAATCCGCACCGCGAATTCTACGAAGCCTTGTTCGCGCAATGCTCGCGGCTGATGACCGCGATCGTGCGCTGCCCCAAACCCGTCATCGCGCGCGTGCATGGCGTGGCGACCGCTGCCGGTTGCCAATTGGTCGCGAGCTGTGATCTCGCCATCGCCGCGTCCGATACGCGCTTCGCCACACCGGGCGTCAATATCGGCTTGTTCTGCTCGACGCCCATGGTGGCGCTGTCGCGCAATGTCGGCCGCAAGGCGGCGATGGAAATGCTGCTGACCGGCGACATGATTTCGGCCGAGCGCGCGGTCGCGATCGGCCTCATCAACCGCGCGGTGGTCAAGGCCGAGCTGTGCGACACGGTCGATCGCTTGGCGGCATCGATCGCGTCGAAATCGCCGCTGACGCTGAAGATCGGCAAGGAAGCCTTCTATCGCCAGGCGGAGATGAGCCTCGACGACGCCTACGCCTATGCCAGCCGCACGATGACGGAAAATATGCTCGCCCGCGACGCGGAGGAAGGCATCGACGCCTTCATCCAGAAGCGCCCGGCGGTGTGGGAAGGACGCTGAAATGGACCATTCCGACTACGCCGATTCCTATATCCGCGACATTCTGCGCGATACCAAGACCATCGCGATGGTCGGTGCTTCGACCAATTGGGCGCGGCCGAGCTTCTTCGCGATGAAGTATCTCCAGGCCAAGGGCTTTCGCGTAATCCCGGTGAACCCCGGTGCGGCCGGTCAGGATTTGCTCGGCGAGAAAGTCTACGCGACGCTGAAGGACATTCCGGTAAAGATCGACATGGTCGACGTGTTCCGCGCGTCCGAGCATGTTGGGCCGATTGCCGACGAAGCGATCGCGATCGGTGCCAAGGTGCTGTGGCTTCAGCTGGGCGTCGTCAACGAAGACGCCGCGCGCAAAGCCGAGGCCGCCGGAATCAAAGTCGTGATGAATCGCTGCCCCAAGATCGAGTTCGGCCGTTTGTCGGGCGAACTCTCCTGGGGCGGCATCAATTCCGGCGTCATCACGGCCAAGCGGCCGCGCGTCGAACGGCGGGTTTAAGCCGCCTTCGCGGCGAGTGCGGCCTTGATCGCGGCCAGCGCCGCGTCCGCCTTGTCGGCATCCGGGCCGCCACCTTGCGCCATATCGGGACGACCGCCGCCGCCCTTCCCGCCGAGCTCGGCTACGCCGATCTTCACCAGATCGACGGCGCTGACGGTCTTGGCGAGATCCTCGGTCACCGCGACGACGATCGACGCTTTGCCTTCGTCGATCGCGACCAGCGCGATGACGCCCGAGCCGATCTGCTTCTTGATCTCGTCGGCCGTGGCTTTGAGTTCGCGCGCGGGCGTGTTCTCGAGCTTGCGGCCCGCCCAGTTGAACGCGCCGACCTTTTCCGGACCCGCCGCCGAAGCACCGCCGCCGCCGACCGCAAGGGCGCGACGCGCTTCGGACAATTCGCGCTCGAGCTTGCGCTTGTCTTCGATCAAAGCGCCGACGCGCGCGGGGAGATCGGCGGGTGACGCCTTGGCGATCATCGCCGCTTCAAGCAGCAGATCGGATTGCTGGGCGAGATAGGTGCGAGCCCCCTCGCCCGTCACCGCTTCGATCCGGCGCACGCCGGCGGCGACAGCGCCTTCGGAAACGATCTTGAACAGGCCGATATCGCCCGTGCGACGCACATGCGTGCCGCCGCAAAGCTCGGTCGAGAACGGCTGCGCTTCGAGATTGCCGCGCGCATAGCCCATCGCGACGACGCGCACTTCTTCGCCGTATTTCTCGCCGAACAAGGCGAGCGCGCCGGCTTCGACGGCCGCATCCGGCGTCATCAAACGCGTGGTCACGTCCTGGTTTTCCAGGATGCGCTTGTTCACGTCGTTTTCGACCGCGTGGATATCGTCGATGTTACCAGTGTCCGACGTGAGCAAGTAGGCATAAGCGCTCCCGAGGAAGAGCACATACATCCTGAACCTCCGGCGAAACTTCAGGCGCTCTCCGGCGATACCAATGTTGTCGATGTAGAGGTCATCGTGCAGTATCAGGTGCGCGAGCCAGCCAACTACATACTCAACGTCGAATACGCTCCGTATCGCATCGTCCGAGACGCACTCCGGGCATCGGTCACCAGGCTGGTAACACGTCTGCCGGTTGATGCATTGCTAACCAGCGGACGGCAGTCCTTGCAACAAGCCATCCGCGAGGAGACGCAATCGCGTCTGGATCAGTATCGGACCGGCCTCGTTATCGTCGGCGTTGATCTGCAGAAAGCGTTCCCTCCTGCCAACGTCGCGGATGCCTTCACAGCCGTCAATACTGCGCGCGAGGAAAAGGCCCGTCTGATCAATGAGGCACGAGGATATGCGAACAGCCTCGTCCCGGAAGCCAGGGGTCAGGCACAGCAGCTGAAGGCGCAGGCTGCCGCTTACCGATCCGCGGTTCTGGCGCGCGCAAGCGGAACGGCACGCGCGTTCGATCTTCTTTGGGACGAGTATCGAAAGAACGCGGAAGCTTACGGCGAAGATGTGACCCGATATCGGATGTATCTTGAGACCATCGAGAAAATCATGCCTCGCGTGCAGGTTTATGCTCTGGATACCGCGAAAGGCGGCAGCTTCAACCTGAGACTGTATGGCGCTCAGAATGGCGCACCAACAAACGGTCAGGCGGCGCGCTAGCCATGGCGGATGGTTGGCGTCAGATCTGGTCCGATTTTCGCGATAGCCTCAGAGGAAAGCCATCGAATCCGGACAGCGATCGCACGGTCGAACCTCCAGAATTGGCTGACAGCCACGCTACCATCGCACCCGGTCCACCAATTGCCACTGCCTCGCCAGAACCTCCTGCGTCCGATCCGGCCGCAGCGGATTCGATGCCCGATGACTCGGAGCAGATCACCCGCCAGCTCACGGAAAGCCCACCGTCGGAGGCAGAATCGACGGCAGACTCAGATCAGGCTCAGCCGGCGCCAGCACGGCGACCGACACTGGGTCAGTATGTGGCGAGCATTTTCGCGATCACGACCATTCCCGCCGCGCTCGTCTTCTTCACGTCGGACTATTTCGCCGACATGGCGCACCCATCTCCT
>JAIUNH010000308.1 GCA_020161965.1 Pseudomonadota bacterium | reverse complement strand
CGTAGCCGAGGATCTCGGCGTAGATCTTGGCGCCGCGCTTCTTGGCGTGCTCGTATTCCTCGAGCACGACGACGCCGGCACCCTCGCCCAGCACGAAGCCGTCGCGATCCTTATCCCAAGGACGCGAGGCGCGCTGCGGCTCGTCGTTGAAATTCGTCGACAGCGCGCGCGCCGCCGCGAAGCCCGCGACGCCCAAACGGCAAACCGCCGCTTCGGCACCGCCGGCGACCATCACGTCAGCATCGCCCAGCGCGATCAAGCGGCCGGCATCGCCGATCGCGTGTGCGCCCGTGGCGCACGCGGTCACCGCCGAATGGTTCGGGCCCTTGAAGCCGTACTTGATCGACACATGGCCGGAAGCGAGGTTGATCAACGCCGAAGGAATGAAGAACGGCGAGATGCGCCGGGGCCCGCGTTCCTTCAGCGTGATCGAGCCTTCGTAGATGGACTGCAAGCCGCCGATGCCCGAGCCGATCATCACGCCGGTGCGTTCGAGGCTTTCCTCGTCCGTCGGCTTCCAGCCCGCATCCTCCACCGCCTGGGTCGCCGCAGCGACGCCATAGACGATGAAGTCGTCCATCTTCTTCTGCTCTTTGGGCGGCACCCAATCGTCGGGATTGAACTTCCCCGACGCGAGATCGCCGCGCGGCACCATCGCCGCCACTTTGGCCGGCAAATCGGAAACGTCGAAGGCTTGAATCCCCGCAAGGCCGGACTCGCCGGCCACGATGCGATCCCACGAGGTTTTCACACCGCAACCCAGCGGTGTGACCAAACCCAGCCCGGTGACGACGACGCGGCGCATAAGCGGCGGCGGTCCCGGTTAGGCCTTCGCCTTGCCGATGAAGTCGATCGCGTCCTTGACGGTCGAAATCTTCTCGGCCGCGTCGTCCGGAATCTCGATGCCGAATTCTTCTTCGAAGGCCATGACCAGCTCGACCGTGTCGAGGGAGTCCGCACCCAGGTCGTCCACAAAGCTCGCCGCTTCCGTGACCTTGGCTTCTTCGACGCCCAGATGCTCGACGACGATCTTCTTAACGCGGTCGGCGATGTCGCTCATTTCTCGTTACCTTTCGATGTGGACGCGCCGCTACAGGCGGAGTCGTCTGGAAAAACGGGGCTAGCTAACACGAATTCGCAGGTCATGGAAAGCGGGGGAAAAGTTTTCCCCGCCAATACGTTGCAGCCTAGATCATGGCCATTCCGCCATTGACGTGCAAGGTCTGGCCGGTGACGAAGGCGGCTTCGTTCGACGCAAGGTACAGAACGGCGGCGGCGATTTCCTCGGCCGTGCCCATGCGCCCCAGCGGAATGCCGCCCAGAAGCCGGGTCTTCTGCTCCTCGTTCAGCGCATCGGTCATCGGCGAAACGATGAAGCCCGGCGCCACGCAATTGACCGTGATGCCGCGCGAGGCGACTTCCTGGGCCAGCGCCTTCGACATGCCGATCATACCGGCCTTGGCGGCGGCGTAGTTCGCCTGGCCCGGATTGCCGGTGACTCCGACGATCGAGGTGATGCCGACAATGCGGCCCCATTTGCGCTTCATCATGCCGCGCAAAGATGCACGCGACAGGCGGAAAGCGGCCGTGAGGTCGACGTCGATGACCTTCTGCCAGTCTTCGTCCTTCATGCGCATCGCCAATCCATCGCGCGTCAGGCCGGCGTTGTTCACCAGAATATCCACGCCGCCGCCCAGCGCCGCTTCGGCATCCTTGAACAGCTTCTCGGTGACCGCCGCGTCCGACAGATCGCCGGGAACGACCACGGCCGCCTCGCCGATCTTCGCCTTCACCGCTTCCAGCGCTTCGACGCGCGTCCCCGACAGCGCGACCTTTGCGCCCGCCTTGGCCAACGCGATCGCAATCGCCGTACCCAGGCCGCCCGAAGCGCCCGTGACGAGGGCGGTCTTACCGGTCAAATCGAACATGCGGGAATTCCTTACAGCGTTTTCGCGAAAGCTTCGATATCGGCGGGGCCGTTCAATGCCGTGCCGACGACGTCCGGCTCGATGCGCTTCACGAGGCCCGACAGAACCTTACCGGCGCCGAGTTCGTAAAGCTGCGCCACACCCTGCGCCTTCATATAGGAAACGCATTCGCGCCAGCGCACGCGGCCGGTGACCTGCTTCACCAGCAGATCGCGGATCGTCTCGGGATCGGAGACTTGGCTCGCGGTCACATTGGCGACCAGCGGCACTTTGGGCGGCGCCATCGTCGTTCTACCGAGCGCTTCTTGCATGGCATCGGCGGCGGGCTTCATCAGCGCGCAATGGAACGGGGCGGACACCGGCAGCAATACGGCGCGCTTAGCACCCTTTGCTTTGGCGATATCGAGCGCGCGTTCGACGGCGGCTTTGGCACCCGACACGACGACCTGCCCCGGCGCGTTGTCGTTGGCGAAGTCGCAAACCTCGTCCTTGCCTTCGGGGTTTTTACGCGCTTCGGCAGCGACTTCTTCGGCAGCGGGCGCGTCGAGGCCCAGGAGGGCCGCCATCGCGCCCTCGCCCACGGGCACGGCGGCTTGCATCGCTTGGCCGCGCAGGCGCAGCAGGCGTGCCGCATCCGACAGGCTGAATGTGCCAGCGGCCGCGAGGGCCGAATACTCGCCCAGCGAATGCCCGGCGACGAAGGACACATGCTTGCCGAAATCGAGCTTCGCTTCGCTTTCCAGTACGCGAAGTACAGCGATCGAATGCGCCATCAACGCCGGCTGGGCGTTGGCGGTCAGCATCAGTTCTTCGGCCGGGCCTTCGAACATCAGCTTGGACAGCTTCTGCTTCAGGGCCTCGTCGACCTCTTCGAACACCGCGCGGGCGGCAGCGAAGGCTTCCGCCAGATCCTTGCCCATGCCGGGCGCTTGGGAACCTTGGCCGGGAAACGTGAAAGCGCGCATGCGGAAATACCGTCGCGATAAGTGGGGGAATTGTCGGGAAGGCCGTCTGCGTACAAAGCGCGGCCCCCCGTGTCAAGCCGTCGCACCCCGTGGCGGCGCCGGGGCACCCCTGCTAGGACTCATTCCATGAAGCGCCTCATCCTCGCCGGTTTCGCGGCCCTGCTCGCCCTTTCCGCCCCCTTTGCCGCCTTCGCCGCCGATATCAAGATCGACGACGCCTGGGCCCGCCCGACCTTGGGCCAAGCGCGCAACGGCGCGGCCTATTTGACGATCAGCACGACCGGCACGCCCGATCGCCTGGTCGCGGTCAGCAGCCCGGCGGCCGGAAAGGCCGAGCTGCACAGCATGACGATGAACAACAACGTCATGCAGATGCGCCCGGTCGACGCGATCCAGGTAACCCCGGGCACGGAGGTGAAGCTCCAACCCGGCGGCCTGCATGTCATGCTGCTGGACCTCAAATCCCCCCTCAAACTGGGGGATAAATTCCCGCTGACCCTCAAATTCGAGCGTGGCGGCGAAGTCCAGGTCCAGGTCGAAATCCGCAATCTACGCGGCGGCGCTGCGCATTAGCCCGACCCCGGCTTGCTATAGCCCGGGAAACCGCCTATAAGCCGCGCCTCAACGGCGGTCGGGGCCATATCCCGTCCGTCCTCCTTGCCCGTCTTGGCCGATCCCCATTGGGTCGAGAGGCGGGCTGAGGGCCGGGTCACTCCCATCCTGGGCGCGGCTTTGGTCCGTAAACCGAGCAGGAGATGCCAACGATGGCGTTCTACGAGAACGTGTTCATCGCGCGTCAGGACTTGGCGCAAGCCCAGGTCGACGCGCTCGCCGATCAGATGACCGAACTCCTCAAGGGGTTGGGCGGCGAAGTGAAGAAGCGCGAATATTGGGGTCTGCGTTCGCTGACCTATCGCATCAAGAAGAACCGCAAGGGCCACTACGTGTATCTCGGGCTGGAATGCTCGGGTGCCGCCCTCACGGAACTCGAGCGTCAGCTGCGTCTGAACGAAGACGTGCTGCGCTTCCTGTCCGTGCGCGTCGAGGAAGCCTTCGAAGAAGGTCCGACGGCGATGATGCAGAAGCGCGAAGATCGCGGCGATCGTGACGATCGCGGCTTCGGCGGCCCCCGCGGCGATCGCGGCGACCGTCCTCGCCGTCGCGATTTCGACGATGCAGCCCCTGCGATGGGAGTGAACTGATATGACCGGTCCCAGCAACGAAAATCCCGGCGCCGAAAAGGGCGCTTCCGGCGGCGGCTTCGGCGGTCGTCGTCCGTTCTTCCGCCGCCGCAAGTCCTGCCCGTTCTCCGGCCCGAACGCGCCGAAGATCGACTACAAGGACATCCGCTTGCTGCAGCGTTACGTGTCCGAGCGCGGCAAAATCGTGCCGGCGCGTATCACGGCCGTGTCGGCCCCCAAGCAGCGCGAACTCGCCAAGGCGATCAAGCGCGCGCGCTTCCTGGGCCTGCTGCCCTATCTGGTGAGCTAAGGACGGGAAGGATCGGTTCGCTTTCGGGCGGGCCGGGCCTTCAACGATCATGAAAACCCAAGCGTTGCTCATCGCAGGCGGTATGGGAGCGGTCAGCGCGGTCCTTCACGGATCGTTGATGACCGGTTCGCCCGCATCGTTCCTGCTGGCCTATCTCGCACAGCTGCCGCTTTTCGCGGCCGGCTTGTGGATGGGCACGTCCGCCGCCGGTGTGGCGGTGGCGATGGGCACGCTGATCGCGTTCGTGACCGGCGGCTTCGTGTTCGCCTTGGCCTATTTCCTGGCCAATGCGGGCCCGGCCTTCGTGCTGGTGCGCCAAGCCTTGCGCTGGCGCCCGGCACCGGATGGCGGAATCGAGTTCTATCCGATCGGCAACGTGCTGCTGACCCTGGTGGGTCTGCTCGGCGCGTTGTTCGCGGGCCTCGTTTTCGCCTTCGCCGGACCGGAAGGCGGGCTGGAAGCGGCGCTGAAGGACTTCATCATCGAAGCCTTCCGCAGCTTGCGCGCGCCCGGGATCGACACGTCGCGCCTCGAACCCTTCGCGGAAGCGGTCGCCCGCTTCTTCCCCGGGATCTTGGGCGTGTCGTGGCTGTTCATGAGCGTGGTCAACGCGGCCTTGGCGTTCGCGCTGGTCAAGCGCTTCGCCCAGCCGATCCGGCCCGCGCCGAAGATGGAGGATCTCGATCTTCCCGCTTCGCTGATGGGGCTGGTCGCGATCTTCGCGGCCGGCAGCCTGCTCGACGGGCTCGGCGGCTTCGTGTCGCGCAACATGATCGTCCTGTTCGTCGCCGTTTACGCGCTCGCGGGCCTTT
>JAIUNH010000307.1 GCA_020161965.1 Pseudomonadota bacterium | reverse complement strand
CGTTGGGCGCCTTGTCGATGTCGGTGCGCGGGTTCGTGTCGCGCCTGATGGGCCCGTCGCTCGACGTGCTGGGCGTATCGATCGAGCAGTTGCGCTACGACGGCATGATCGAAACGGTCGGCAAACGCGCCGGTCCCGGTCAAAGCCTGACCGCCGAAAGCGAATTGACGCTGACCGATAAAGGCCGCGAGGCGCTGCGCGATCTTTTACGTGGCCCCGTGCGCGGGCCGATGACCGATCTTTCCAAGATGGTCGTGGCGCTGAAGCTGCGCTTTCTGGAATTGCTGCCGCCCGAAGATCGCGCGGCGCAGCTCGACCAACTCGTCGAACTCGCGGAAAGCGAGATCGCGCGCCTCAAAGACCTCGTCGCGCGCGGCGCCGACGGGCTGATGGGCGAATGGCTTGCGCAGGATATCGCCGAGGCCGAACGCTGGCGCGATTGGTACGCCGCCAAACGCGCGACCCAGCAAGTTTGACCGCGGCACGCATCGCGGTCGTGGTGCTGTTGCTGGCGGGTACCGCACAGGCCCAATCGCGCCCGGAAGCAGCATTGTTCGATCCCGATGCCGTCGTCGCGGGAATCGCGATCGACAAACGCCAATGCGCCGCCTTCGAACGGGCCGAGACCGCCGTTTGGGTCGAGGGCTATTGCCTGCGTTATTACGCCGCCGGCTTGGCGCAACGCGCCAATCCGATCGCCACGCTTTGGCTCAACGGCGACATTCTGGGCCCGAAAGGCGACAACGCCGACAAGCGCCAAAAGGGTATCGGCCCTGCGACGATGACGGCGCAAATGGAATCACTATCGCGGCGGTTCGGCGTGCCCGCGATCTTCCTGGCGCGGCCCGGCACCTATGGCAGTGCGGGCAAGCACCACGCGATGCGCGGCCGGAAGATCGAAGCGGATTTGGTTGCGGCTGTGATCGACGCGCTCAAATCCCGCTACGGCATTCGCGAATGGGCGCTGGGCGGGCATAGCGGCGGCGGCACGCTGGTCGGCGAAATGCTGGCGCGCCGTGACGATCTGCGTTGCGCCGTGATCTCGTCCGGGGCCGTCGCCTATCGCGCTTATCTCGAAGCGCGCGGCCTGATCAAACCGGGTGCGACGCTGACGCGATTCGATCCTTACGTTTCGCTCGATCGCGTGCCGAAAGACCCGGCGCGGCGTGTTTTCGTGATCGGCGATCCGCGCGAAACGAACGTGCCCTTCGCCACGCAAAAACTCTATTACGACGGCCTGATCGCGCGCGGCCATGCGGCGACGCTGATCCCGCTCGCGCGCACGACGGATGCGCGCCATCACGATCTGGTCGATTTCGCGGAAACGGCGCTGGGTCTGTGCGCAAACGGCGCATCCGGCGACGTGATCGCGCAAGCCTTGCGCGCTTTGCCCAACCCGCCGCCGCGCGTGACGAACTAAACCAGATTCTGCCCGCCATTGACCGGGATTTCGGCCCCGGTCACGTAGGCAAAATCGGGCGAGCACAGCGCGAAGATCGCGTCGGCCGTTTCGGCCGCCGTGCCCATGCGCTGCATCGGGATGCGGTTGATCAGCGGTTCGTATTCCGGCGAGATCATTTCGGTCACGATCTCGCCCGGCGCCACCGCGTTGACGCGAATGCCTAGCGGGGCGAGCTCGACCGCCATTTCGCGCGTCAGGCCCGACAGCGCCGCCTTCGACGTCGAATAGGCCGAGCCCGCGAACGGGTGGGCGCGATGCGCCGCGATCGAGGTGATGTTGACGACCGAGCCGCGCGCGCGCGCCAGCGACGCCGCGAAGCCGCGCGTGAGATCCAGGGCCGCGAAGAAGTTGAGCTCGAACACTTTGTGCCAGGCGTCGAGTTCGCCATGCAACACGCCCAGACGTTCCTTATAGGGCGTCTTGGGGCTCACACCCGCGTTGTTGACCAGCGCATGCAGCGGCGCGTCGCCCAGACGCTCGTTCACCTCGTCGACGAAGCGGCGGCGATCCTCGGGCAGCGACAAATCGCAGGCGACGTGATGCGCCCAATTGGGATCGACCCGGCAATCGGCCGGAATGACCTCGCGCGAACAGGTGAATAACCGCCACCCGGCCGAGGCGAAGCGTTTCACGGTCGCGTGGCCGATTCCACGCGAGGCGCCGGTCAGGACGAGGGTTTTTTGAGCTTCCGCCATCGGCGGAGTGTAGCGCGCAAACTCAGCGGACGGAAACGACCTTGAACGGCAGCGTTTCGCCGTCATGCTCGGTGATCGACACGTATTCGCCGGGCACGAAACGATGGCGATCGAATTTGAAGATCGGCTCGTCGTCATCGGCACCCGCCGCGTAGGAAAACGCCCAATGCGCGCCGCGCCCGTGGATCAGCAGGCCGGTTTCGTCCGCTTCGCCGCGCGCGAAACGGCGCACGGTGCAGCGGTCCTTGTCCTTCTTCCAGCCTTCGGGATCGAGATGGCCGTCCGCCGTCAGCGGTGCCGCGAACTCGTAGCCGATGCCGGAATCGCCGTCGGGCTTCGTTTTGGTGCGCGCGAGTTCGAGGCGGATATGTTTCAAGGCCATCATATTCCCCAATTCAGTTCGGCTTGCCGCATTCCGGATTATTGGGATGCGTTTGGCAGAAATGCCGCAAGGCGAGTTTGAGCGTCGCCGCGCGGACATGGTCGCCACGTTTGATCGCGCCGGCGATGTCGTCGAGGATCATCGCCTTCACATGCTTCACCCCGGCGGAATCCTGGCACAGGAAGGCGCCGAGCTCGACGGCCGCCATCTCGGAGATATGCTCGTGCTCCGCGATCGCGCGCACTTCGTCCGCCGTCAACTCGGCGAGCGACAGACAATCCACCCAGGTCAACATGGCAAGCCCCTCCCCCCGGCGGGCTTACCGGTGCCGTTCGTGGCGTGGTGTTAATGCGCCATCAGCACCGGCAATGTGGCGTTCTGCAAGACGTGGCGCGTGACGCCGCCGAACACGAGCTGACGCAGGCGGCTATGCGTATAGGCGCCCATCACCAGCAGGCCGCAGCCCGCCTTGGCCGATTCCGCGAGCACATGCGGACCCGCTTGGATCGTCGGCACGTCGGCGCGCGCGACTTCGATCTTCAAACCGTGGCTCGCCATATAGGCTTCGAGCGGCGCTTGATCGTTCTCGGCGACATTGACGCCGGCGACGATCGCGACGACCTTGCTCGCACCCTTCAGGAACTGCATGCCCGCCCCCAACGCGCGCGCGGCTTCGCGGCTGCCGTTCCAGGCGAAGGCGACGGGGCCGTCGAACGACACGTCGCCCGACAACGGCGCCACCATCACGGGGCGGCCGGTTTCCAGCAGTGCCGTTTCGAACGCGACGGTCGAGGCGATTTGATCGTCCTCCGACGGGCGCGGCAGCACGATCAGATCGGCGAAGCGGCCATAGCGGGCGATCGCGTCTTCCTCCGAACCTTCCGGCTCGATGATCTCGCAATCCACACCGGCGGATTTGCTCCACGCGGCGTAGGTCGCGCGCGCGGTCTCGGCGCGGCGCTTCAGATCCTTCTCCGCGGCGCCGACGATCTGTTCGACCAGCGCGCCCGAAGCGCCTTCGCCCACGAAGGGTACCGCATCGCGCGGATCGCCCGCGGCGTGCAGCGCTTCGACGCGCGCGCCGAATTTGCGCGCGACGGCAGCGGCTGTCGCCAGCGCGCGTTCGTCGGCAGTGGAACCGGACAGCGGAACGAGTACGACCTTGAAGCCCATAGCGACCTCCATTTCACGAAGGAGATTACATCCTAAATATCGGTTTGGGATTGACCTGCATCAACCGCGCGGCACGCCTCGGAAATTACTTGTGCCGGCGCGGCGGCGGCATCGAGATGCCGCCAATCGATCTCCCCCAACTCGCGCGAATTCTGCCCGGCCGCCACGGCGACACCGGCATCCGACGCGTCGTCCGTCCGTCCGGCGACGCGCGCGAGCCGCACTTTTGCCGGACAATCGAGCCACAGACCTTGGAATTCTACACCGGCGGCACGGGCGATGTCGCGCATCGTATGACGCTCCGCCGGATCGGCGAAAACCGCATCGACGACCACCGCATGCCCGGCCGCAAGGGCCGCACGCGCGCGCGCATACAGGCTTTCATAAACCGCGCGGCTGGCTTCGCGCGTATAGCTTTCGGGCGGCAGCGTCGCTTCGGGTTCGATACCCGCCAAACGTTTGCGCTCGACATCCGTGCGCAGAATGACCGCGCCCGGTGCGGCACCGAGATGCGGCGCGATGCCGGCGGCGACCGCCGATTTGCCCGATCCCGACAAGCCCCCGACGGCGGCGAGGATCGGCTTGGGCCGTTCCGCCAGGAAGGGCCGCGCCAAGGCGAAGCATCGCGCGGCGGCGTCACGCTCTTCGCGCGCGCGCGTTTCGTCCTTCTGATTGGCCGCGGAAAACCCGCGCGTCTTGGCCGCGATCGCCGCGCGCAACGACAAGAACAACGGCAGCAAAGCGAGGCCCGCCTCGTCGGGCCGGCGCTGCAGATAGCGCGCGAGCAACGCGTTGGCGAGATCGCGCCGCCCGATGCGGATCAGATCGAAAATCGGAAAAGCGAGATCGTAGAGCGTGTCGATGCACGACACGCGATCGTCGAACTCGATCCCGTCGAACGGCACCGGCACACCGTCGATCGTGCAGATATTGCGCAGATGCAAATCGCCGTGACAGCGCCGCACCGCACTGCTCGCGCGGCGCGTTTCGATCAAGCGGCGATGCCGCGCGATCTCGTTGCGCGTCGCTTGATCGAGTGTCGCGACCTCGTCTTTGTCGAACAGCTTGGCGAGGTCTTCGGCATCGCCGTCCTCGACCCAGCGCAAATTGTCGGTCCCGCCATGCGAAGAGACGGGCTCGGCCGCGTCATGCACGCGCGCCAGCACATCCGCCGGATCGGGCAACTGGGCACGCCGGTCAATGTAGTCGGACAATTGCTTTTCAGGGTCGCCGATGCGCCCGCCGCCTGCGTGGCGCGCGTATTTCAGAATGAGCGTCGAGAGTTCGAATTCGGCTGAGGCCAGCTGATCGTCATCGCGTAAGCTATCAGGCGCCGCCAGAGCAGAAAGAGTGAAGTCGTCCCGCCGCAATCCCCAGCTGTCTGCCTGTTCGAACTCCGCGATGACGCGCCGCGCAGCGTCCGTCGGACCGGCAGCTGTAAACCATAACGGGGCGTAGGCCCGCTGCTCATAGAACTTGCGGATC
>JAIUNH010000306.1 GCA_020161965.1 Pseudomonadota bacterium | reverse complement strand
AGCGAAACGCATGTGCTGGTGTGGCGCGCCACCCCGGGCGGCAAACCGCTGGTCGTCGAACCGTTGCTGCTGCGCCATTCCGCCCAAGCTTGGGAACGGCTGCTGCCCGCCCCGGACGAAAATTCGCGCAAACCCGTCGCCACCGGCTTCGCGGTCATGGACGACGGCGGCGTGCGCGCCGAATACGAATTCCTGTGGCGCTTCGTGCCCGGCATCGGCTGGCGGTCGGATCCCGACCCGCATGCCGACGAGCCCGGCATGTCGCGCGTGCGCCCCGCCCCGTTCGCGGCGATCGGCGCGCTCGACCCCATCGTGGCGCGCGATCCTTCCGCGTGGCTGCGCGACTGCGGACGGTGCAAGCGCTACACGCTCGGCCGCCGCGATTTGACCCTGACTTTATTGTTGTGCCCGCACGATTGCCTCAAGCCCGGAGAGCCCGGATGAACACCGACGACGTCAACGATTGCTTAAGTGCGCTTCCTCTAGAGTCCGCCGAATTCCGCCCCTATGACGGCGCCGCCGCCGAGTTAATGACCGAAACAACTTCCCACCCCTTTGCCGCGTTCGATGCGCCGTCATTCCGCATTGCGGAACAAAAAACGGTATCTCCGAACCGCAAGCCAATCGCCTTGCCGGCCCCTGGCACCCAGCGCTGGGTGGTTCGGCGCAAAGCCGCGATCGTCGAGGCCGTCAAAGCCGGCCAATTGACCGCCGAGGATGCTTGCCGGACCTATTCGCTGTCCGCCGAGGAATTCCAATCCTGGCAGCGGCTGATCGAACGCCACGGCACGCGGGGTCTCCGGACCACACGGCTGAAGGAATACCGGGCGAAGGGCGAAAGTTAACGCTCCGATTTGACTCTAGAGTCTGCCGCTAGAGTCCTCGTGAATCGGCAAAAATTTCCCACTTGGTGGGAAAATTCTGCCGGGTCTTAACCTTCTCTTCACGCATCTTCCCTACGATACTTATCAAAGTTTGGATAAAATTGTGCCAATTCCGGCACCATCGTTTTCCAAACTTTGATTGGTTTTTCGGGCAGTTAGCTCGATTTCGCGCGAAATCGAGCCAGCCGGTCGAGGGAAGAGCAAAATGGGCGGATTCGGCGAGACTTTGCGGCAATTAGGGCCGCTGCGCTTGTCCTTGCTGGGCGCGGTAGCGGTCGGCCTGCTGGGATTTTTCTTTTTCTTTTCCATGCGGCTGTCGCAGCCACCGATGGGTCTCCTTTATAGCGACCTGGCACCCCAGGATGCGGCACAGATTACCGCGCGCCTGGATCAGCAGCAGGTCCCGTTCGAGCTGCGCAACGGCGGCAACACCATCATGGTGCCCGACGACCGGGTCCTGCGCCTGCGTTTGAGCTTCGCCGAAGCGGGCATCCCGCGCGGCGGCTCGATCGGCTACGAGATCTTCGACCGCGGCGAAGCGCTCGGTCAGACCAACTTCATGCAGCAGCTCAATCAGGTGCGTGCGCTCGAAGGCGAGCTCGCGCGCACGATCAGCGCGTTGCAGCCCGTGCAGAACGCACGCGTCCACTTGGTGGTGCCGCGTCGCGATCTGTTCAACCGCGAGCGCCAGGAACCGACCGCATCGGTCATCATCCGCATGCGCGACGCGAATAACCGCCTGCCCCGCCAACAGGTCCAGGCGATCCAATCGCTCGTCGCCGCCGCCGTGCCGGGGCTTCGTCCCGTACGCGTGTCGGTGATCGACGATCGCGGCAATCTGCTCGCACGCGGTCAGGCCGAAGGCGACGATCCCTCGGCACTCAACAACTCGGCCGAGGAACTGCGCCGCGGTTACGAACAGCGTTTGTCGCGCACCATCGAAACGGTGCTCGAGCGCGTCGTCGGCCCCGGCAAAGCGCGCGCGGAAGTGTCGATCGATCTCGATTTCGACCGTATCGTCACCAACAAGGAAAGCTTCGACCCGGACGGCCAGGTCGTGCGCTCGACCCAAACGGTCAGCGAGAACAACGAAGCCTCCGAACAAGCCGCGCAAGTCACGGTGCAGAACAACCTGCCCGACAGCGGCCAGGATTCGGGCGGTCCCCGCACCACCAATCGGGGGACGCGCACCGAAGAAACGACGAATTTCGAAATCACCAAGACAACGACGCAGCATGTGCGCGAGCAGGGCGTGATCCGCCGCTTGACCGCCGCCGTGCTGGTCGACGGCAACGCCACCGGCACGGGCGCCCAGCGCCAGTGGCAGCCGCGCACGGAAGAGGAAATGCAGCGTCTGACGGCACTGGTGCGCAGCGCCGTGGGCTTCGATCAACGCCGCGGCGACACGCTGGAACTCGTCAACCTGCAGTTCTACGCGCCCGAGGAATTGCCGGTCGAAACGACCGAGCCCGGCCTGTTCGATTTCTCGAAACAAGACATCATGCGCATCGCCGAAGTCTTCGTGATGGCGATCGTCGCGTTGCTGGTCATCCTGCTGGTCGCGCGCCCGATCATCAACCACGTGCTGAAATCGGCGCAGGAAAAGCGCGAACAGGAACGCGCGGCGGCCGAACAAGCGGCGGCGCAAGCCCAGCTACTACCCGGTGCCGCCGGCGGCATGCCCGGCGCTTTGGGCGGTCCCGCCCCCGGTATGGAAGGCCCCAGCGAGATCGAGCAGATGATCGACATCGCCCAGGTCGAAGGCCGCGTGCGCGCGTCCTCGATCAAGAAGATCGGCGAGATCGTCGAGAAGCATCCCGAAGAGGCCGTCGCCATTCTTCGCACCTGGATGTACCAGGAAACCTGATCGGATAGGCGCATAGACACATGACCCTTCCGCAATATCGCTCGCCCAGCACGCCGCCGCGCCGCCGCGTGAACCCGCAAGGCGCCCAACGCGCCGCCGCGTTGCTGCTCGCCCTCGATGAAACGGCCGCCGCACGCCTCGCCGCCGCGTTGGACTCGACCGAATTGTCGGCCCTGACGGGTGCGATGAAAACGCTCGAACCGCTCGACGCTTCGGAACTCGAAGCGCTGATCGATCGCTTCGCCAACGAAACAGCCGTGCGACTTTCGGTCTAAGGAAACGCGATGCCCGCCATCAGCAAATTCCTGTTCGAAGAAGAATTCACCGGCGCCACCGGCGAAGACGGCCAGCCCGCCCCCGTCGTGGTGCGGCGCAAGCCCAAGCATTTCTCCGAAGCCGAAGTCGATATCTTCAAGAAGAACGCGTTCGAGGAAGGCAAGCTCGCCGGCTACGAACAGGGCAAGGAAGAAGCCTTGTCCGACGCCGCATCGCTGACCGCCCAAGCGCTCGCCGCCATCGGCGCCACGCTGCCCGAAGCGGTCGAAGCCGCACACCGCGCGCGCGAGGAAGCCGCCGCTGGTGCCGTCACCGCGATGGGCGCCATGGCGCGCAAGCTTTTGCCCGCGATGGCCGATCAGCGCGCGATCGAGGAGATCGAAGCCCTCGCCCGCGATTGCCTTTCGCGTTTGGCCGAAGAACCGCGCATCGTCGTCAAGGTCGCCGCCGATCTCGCGGACGCAGTGCGCGCCAAGCTCGAAACTCTCGGCACCCAGTACGGGTTCGCCGGACGCTTGGTCGTCATGCCCGATCCGGGTCTGCCGATCACCGACACGCGCATCGAATGGGCCGACGGCGGGGCCGAACGCAATGTCGCCGATATCTGGAAGGAAATCGAAGACGCGATCGAACGCTACCTGGCGATGAAGCCGGGTGCGGGCGCGTCTTGAACCTATAAAGGAGAAAACCGATGGCCGACGAAAAGCCGAACTTCGACGATCTCGACATGGCCAAGGCCATGGCGGGCGACCCCGCGATGGCCGCAGCCGCGGCGAACGCGGCGGGTGGCGACGCCCAGCGCCAGGCGCGCACCGCCAAGGAGTTGGAAGCGGTCTACGACATTCCCGTCACTGTTTCCGCCGTGCTGGGCAAGGCGACGATGCAGGTCAACCAGCTCCTCAAGCTGGGTCGCGGCGCCGTCGTCGAACTCGACCGCAAGGTCGGCGAAGCGATCGACATCTACGTCAACAACCGTCTCGTCGCGCGCGGCGAAGTCGTGGTCGTGGACGAACGCCTGGGCGTGACCATGACCGAAATCGTCAAGGTCGATCGCTCCTAAGCCGAAAGTAGACACCATGCGCTTGCTGATCGTCGGCACACTTTCGGGACAGGTCTCCACCGCGGCCAAAATCGCCATCGCGCGCGGCGCGAAGGTGAGCCAGGTCGACAGCGTCGAGCGGGGCATGGAAGCCTTGCGCGGCGGCAAGGGGGCCGATCTCGTCATGGTCGATGTCGGCCTCGATGTCGGCGCCTTGGTCGAAGGCTTGCGCGCCGAGCGCATCCACGTGCCCGTCGTCGCTTGCGGCATCGGTACGGATTCCGCCGCAGCCGTGCGCGCGATCAAGGCGGGGGCGAAGGAATATATTCCCCTGCCGCCGGAGCCCGAGTTGATCGCCGCCGTGTTGGCCGCCGTCACCGAAGAAAGCTCGGCGATCGTGTTCAAGGATCCGGCGATGGGCGATACGTTGCGTCTGGCCGATCGCGTGGCCGCGTCGGACGCGTCGATCCTGATCACCGGCGAAAGCGGCACGGGCAAGGAGCTGATGGCGCGCTACATCCACGCCAAAAGCAAGCGCAACGCCGCCCCGATCATCTGCGTGAACTGCGCGGCGATCCCCGACAATCTGTTGGAAAGCGAATTGTTCGGCCACGAGAAGGGCGCCTTCACCGGTGCTGTCGCGCGCCGCGTGGGCAAGTTCGAAGAAGCCGATAGCGGCACGCTGTTCCTCGACGAACTCGGCGAAATGGATATGCGCTTGCAGGCGAAGCTGCTGCGCGCAATCCAGGAACGCGTGATCGATCGCGTGGGCGGTACGACGCCGATCAAGGTCGATATCCGCATCCTCGCGTCGACCAACCGCGATCTCGAAGCCGAAGTGCGCGCCGGCCGCTTCCGCGAGGACCTCTATTTCCGCCTCAACGTCGTCACGCTGCGCTTGCCGCCCTTGCGCGCGCGCCCGCTGGACATCGAAGTGCTGGCCGACCATTTCCTGCGCAAATACGCCGAAGCCAACGGTGCGGAAGCGCGCGAAATCGCGCCCGAAGCCAAGGCGATGCTGCGCGCCCATGCGTGGCGCGGCAATGTGCGCGAGCTCGAAAACACCATCCATCGCGCGGTGCTGCTCTCCAAGGGCCCGACCATCGGCGCGGAAGCGATCGTCCTGCAAGGGG
>JAIUNH010000305.1 GCA_020161965.1 Pseudomonadota bacterium | reverse complement strand
GCTGATCGTCATGTCCTTCGCCGTTCATTGCCGCGACGTGGTGAAATCCTTCGACTCCGAAGCGGGCTTGCAGCGCGTGCTGCATGGCGTGGATCTCGACGTGCCCTGGGGCGAGATGACGATGCTGGTGGGGCCTTCCGGTTGCGGCAAGACCACGTTGCTGTCGATCGTCGCGGGAATTCTGTCGTTCGATTCCGGCATGGTCGAAGTCGACGGGCACGACATCGCGAAAATGTCCGACGCGCTGCGCGTGAGTTTTCGCCGGCGCACGCTGGGCTTCATTTTCCAGCAATATAATCTGCTGCCCGCGTTGACGGCCGCCGAAAACGCCGCGATCCCGCTGGTCGCCGGCGGCATGGAATTGTCAGCGGCGGCCAAGGCGGCGATGCCGCTGCTCGAACAACTCGGCATGGGCGAACATGCCGCCAAATTGCCGCGCCAATTATCGGGCGGGCAGCAGCAGCGCGTGGCGATCGCGCGCGCCCTCGTTCACGAACCCAAGCTCGTCGTTTGCGACGAGCCGACGGCGGCGCTGGACGCGACCGGCGGGCGCACGGTGATGGAAATGCTGCGCGTTGCTTCCGTGCGCGCGGATCGCGCCACGCTCGTCGTCACCCATGATCACCGCATTTTCGATTTCGCCGACCGCATCGTCCGGATGGAAGACGGGCGCATCGCCGGTGTCGAAACCAAAGCCTTGGAGACCGTTCCATGAAGCGCCCGCGTTTCGTCCGCCATATCCTGCCGGTGGTCGCCGGCGGATCGTTGATCTTCGCCGTGTGGTCGATCGCCGCCGCGGATCGTTCGCGCCCGCTGGTCGACCCGGCCGTGGCGCCGCCGTCCAATCCTTACGCTTCGGCGATCGCAGGCTCCGGCTTGATCGAACCGGCCAGCGAGATCGTCGCGGTCGCAACCGAACTCGGCGGCGTGGTCGTCGCCGTTCACGCGAAGGAAGGCGACGACGTCGCCCAAGGTGCCGCGTTGTTCGAGATCGACGGGCGCGTCTACGCCGCCAATTTGGCGCAAGCCCAGGCGCGTCAATCGGCGGCGGAAGCGGCCTTGGCGCGGCTCGACCGGCAAGTCGCGCAGCAGCGCGCGATCGCGGCGCAGGCGGGAACGGGTATCACCAGTGCGGCGGCCGAGCGCGAGCGCGCCGAAAGCGACCGCAATCGTCAGCAGGAATTGTCGCGTCAGGATTTCGCCAGCCGTCAACGTTTGGAATCCGCCGTCGCCGATGCGCGCCGCGCCGAGGCGGGGTTGCAGGGTGCGCGCGCGGCCGCCGAAGCCGCGCGCCGCCAGATCGACGTATTGGAAGCCCAGCGCGCCGAGCTCGAGGCGACGTTGCTGGAGGCGAAGGCGCTCGCCCAGCGCGCGGAAGTCGACGTCGCGCGCACGGTGGTGCGTGCCCCGCTCGCCGGGCGGGTACTCCAGCTCAATATAAGGACGGGCGAATTCGCAGCGGCAGGCGGTCTCCTGACACCGTTAGTGGTGATGGGTAACGTGGTGCCGTTGCACGTTCGGGTCGATATCGACGAGGTCGATGCCCAGCGCCTGACTCCGGGCGCCAAGGCGACCGCGCGATTGCGCGGCGATGCGCGTCTCAGCAGCGAGCTTCGCTTCGTCCGGACGGAACCCTATGTCATTCCAAAGAAATCTCTGACCGGCGGCACGGCCGAGCGGGTCGATACCCGGGTGTTGCAGGCGATCTACGCGGTCGCCGACCCGGCTTTTCCGGCCTTTGTTGGCCAACAGGTCGATGTTTTCGTCGAAGCCGCCCCCCGGCGTTAATCCCAGCTTCATCGACCCCGGTTAAGGTCCGGTTTCGCCGGGGAAATCGGGTTCGGCCGCCAGCGCTTGAAGCTTTGCGGCGGCGGCGGTACAACCCCGGCGCTCGTTTTCGCACCGCAGCGCTCCCGCTCGGGGGCAGCAGAAGGGGAAATTCCGTATGGCACGCAACAAGATCGCGCTCGTGGGCGCCGGTCAGATCGGCGGCACGCTGGCCTTGCTCGCCGGGCTTCAGGAACTGGGCGACGTCGTCCTGCTCGATATCGCGGAAGGTATCCCGCAGGGCAAGGCGCTGGATATCGCCGAAGCCTCGCCGGTTGCCGGGTTCGACTCGTTCGTGACCGGCTCCAACGATTATTCCGCGATGGCCGGGGCCGATGTGATCATCGTCACCGCCGGCGTGCCGCGTAAGCCCGGCATGACGCGCGACGATCTGATCGGCATCAACGTCAAGGTGATGGCCACCGTCGCTGACGCGATCAAGAAGAACGCGCCCAACGCCTTCGTCATCGTCGTGACGAACCCGCTCGACGTGATGGTGTGGGTGATGCAGGTCCTGTCGGGCCTGCCCGCCAACAAGGTCGTCGGCATGGCCGGCGTGCTGGATTCGGCGCGTTTCCGCTGGTTCCTGGCCGACGAATTCAAGGTCTCGGTCGAAGACGTCACGGCCTTCGTGCTCGGCGGCCACGGCGACACGATGGTGCCGTCGGTGCGCTATTCGACCGTTGCCGGCATCCCGCTGCCCGACCTCGTCAAGATGGGTTGGACGACGCAGGAGAAGCTGGACAAGATCGTCCAGCGCACCCGCGACGGCGGTGCCGAGATCGTCAACCTGCTGAAGACCGGCTCGGCCTTCTACGCGCCCGCGATGTCGGCGATCGAGATGGCGGCGAGCTATCTGCGCGACAAGCGCCGCGTGCTGCCGTGCGCCGCGATGCTCAACGGCGAATACGGCCTCAAGGGGCTTTATGTCGGCGTGCCTTGCATCATCGGCAAGAACGGCGTCGAAAAGGTCGTCGAAATCGCGTTGGATCCGGCGGAAAAGGCCGGTTTCGACAAGTCGATCAAGGCCGTGCAGGATTTGTGCGGCGTGGCCGAGAAGCTGTTGAAGGCCGAAGGCAAGCTCTAATCCTTCGTTCTACCGGATCCCGGGCGGGCGCGGTTGCCCATACCCCCCGCCCGGGGCTAGGTTTCCGTATTCCAACCCCGTCGCGGGATCGCCCATGAATATTCACGAGTACCAAGCCAAAACGCTGATGGCCAAATTTGGCGTCGCAGTCCCGAAGGGCGGGGTCGCTTACACGCCGGACGAGGCCGAAAAGGTCGCCCGCGAACTCGGCGGCCCGGTTTGGGTCGTGAAGTCGCAAATCCATGCGGGCGGCCGCGGTGCCGGCCGCTTCAAGGAAGATCCGAACGGCAAAGGCGGCGTGCGCGTCGTCAAGTCGATCGACGAGGTGAAGAAGAACGCCGCCGCGATGCTCGGCAAGATTCTCATCACCAAGCAGACCGGCCCCAAGGGCAAGGAAGTGAAGCGCATCTATGTCGAGGAAGGCTGCGACATCAAGCGCGAGCTGTATCTCGGCATGCTGGTCGACCGCGCCACGCAGCGCGTGACCGTGATGGCCTCCACCGAAGGCGGCATGGATATCGAAGAAGTCGCCCACAAGACGCCGGAGAAGATCGTCAAGGTCGCGATCGACCCGACGCAAGGTCTCCAGCCCTATCACGCGCGCCAAGTGGCGTTTGCGCTGGGCCTGGAAGGCAAGCAGGTCGGCGCTTGCGTCAAGTTCGTGTCGGCGATGTACGAAGCCTTCATGAAGCTCGACGCGTCGATCGTCGAAATCAATCCGCTGGTCGTGACCGGGGCTGGTGACATTCTCGCCCTCGACGCCAAGATGAACTTCGACGACAACGCGCTGTTCCGCCACAAGGACGTGGCCGAATTGCGCGACGAAGACGAAGAAGACCCGATGGAGCGCGAAGCCGGCAAGCACGAGCTGAACTACGTGAAGCTCGACGGCAATATCGGCTGCATGGTGAACGGTGCCGGCTTGGCGATGGCCACGATGGACATCATCAAGCTGTACGGCGGCGAGCCCGCGAACTTCCTCGACGTCGGCGGCGGCGCCACGAAGGAACGCGTGACGCAGGCCTTCAAGCTGATCCTGTCGGATCCGAACGTCGAAGGCATTCTGGTCAACATCTTCGGCGGCATCATGCGCTGCGACGTGATCGCCGAAGGCGTGGTCGCCGCGGCGCGCGAAGTCGCGTTGAACGTGCCGCTCGTCGTGCGCCTCGAAGGCACGAATGTCGAGCTCGGCAAGAAGATCCTCAAAACCTCGGGCCTCAAGATCGTGTCGGGCGACAACCTCGCCGACGCGGCCGAGAAAATCGTCAAGGCCGTGAAGGAGGCCGCGTAACATGGCCGTTCTGGTCGACAAGAATACGAAGGTCCTCTGCCAGGGTTTCACCGGCGCGCAGGGCACCTTCCACTCCGAACAAGCCATCGCCTACGGCACCAAGATGGTCGGCGGCGTGACGCCCGGTAAGGGCGGCACCAAGCATCTCGACCTTCCCGTGTTCAACACGGTGGACGAAGCCGTGCGCACGACGGGTGCGGACGCTTCGGTCATCTACGTGCCGCCGCCCTTCGCGGCCGACGCGATCCTGGAAGCGGTCGACGCCAAGCTGCGCTTGGTCGTGTGCATCACCGAAGGCATCCCGGTGCTGGACATGGTGCGCGTGAAGCGCGCGATGTCGGGCACGCGCACGCGCCTGATCGGGCCGAACTGCCCGGGCGTCATCACGCCGGGCGAGTGCAAGATCGGCATCATGCCCGGCCACATCCATAGCCGCGGCAAGATCGGCATCGTCAGCCGTTCGGGCACGCTGACCTACGAAGCGGTCGCGCAGACGACGGCCGCGGGCCTGGGTCAGACGACCTGCATCGGCATCGGCGGCGATCCGGTCAACGGTACGAATTTCGTCGACGCGCTGGAACTCTTCCTCGCCGATCCCGAAACCGCCGGCATCATCATGATCGGCGAAATCGGCGGCTCGGCCGAAGAAGAAGCCGCCGCCTTCTATAAGGCGTCGAAGGTCAAGAAGCCGATCGTCGGCTTCATCGCGGGCGTCACGGCGCCCCCGGGCCGTCGCATGGGCCATGCCGGTGCGATCATCTCCGGCGGCAAGGGCACGGCCGGCGACAAGATCGAAGCGATGAAATCGTCGGGTTACCTCGTCGCCGACAGCCCGGCGGCGCTGGGCTCGACGATGGTCAAGGCGATGCAAGGCTAAAAAAAACACGCCGTTTAAGGAGCGCGACATGGCGACCCATCCGGATCTCGAGACGCTGTTCAACGGCAACAACGCCGTTTTCATCGCCGAGATGCTCGACAAATACCGGGCCGATCCC
>JAIUNH010000304.1 GCA_020161965.1 Pseudomonadota bacterium | reverse complement strand
ATATCCGCTTCGACGTGTTCTACAACTTGCTGTCCGAACAGTGGCAGCGCGTCACGTCGATCCTGGTGAATCTCTTCTATCTCGCGATCTTCGTCTGGGCGATGCGCGCGACCTGGGAATATTTCGTGTTCCTGGAGTTCGAGAAGACTGCCTCGCTCGCGATCTCCTACCAGATCGCCTTCTTCACCTACTTCGTCTTCTTCGCCGTGTTTCCGCTCAAGATCGTCCTGGCGATCTTGCACTTGCTGGGCCGCGATTGGCGGGAAAATCTCTGACATGTCCGACGCGTTGATCTGGATGCTCGTTGCCCTCGCCATCACCACCGCGATGGGCTTTCCCGTCGGTCTGTCGCTATTTGGCTCCGGCATTCTCTATTTCATCCTGACCGGCCAGGACCCAAGCCTTGCGGGCGAGTTGATCCTGCACGGGTTGTTCGCGTCCTTCATGCTGCTGGCCGTGCCGCTTTTCGTGCTGGCCGCGCGCTTGATGAACGACGGCGGCATCACCGAACGCCTGCTGCAGCTCTGTATCGTCCTGGTCGGCCGCCATCGCGGCGGCTTGGCCCAGGTCAACGTGCTGACCGCTCTCGTCTTTTCGTCGATGAGCGGCTCGGCCACCGCCGAAGCGGCCGGCACGGGCCGCATGCTGATCCGCATGATGACCAGCAGCGGCGCCTATTCGCGCGGTTTCGCGGCCGCTATCACCTCGGCTTCCGCGACGATCGGCCCCGTCTTCCCGCCGTCGATCCTGATGGTGCTCTACGCGCTGGCCAGCTCCACCTCCGTCGGCGGGTTGTTCATGGCGGGCGTATTGCCCGGCATTTTGATGGCCGGGATGATGATGTTGATGGTCGCTTGGATCGCCAGGCGGCGGAACTATCCGACGATCGAGCGCCCGCCGGCGGCGGAAGTCTTCCGCGTCATCCGCCGGGCGATTCTGCCGCTGCTGATGCCGGTGATCATGCTCGGCGGCATCTATACCGGCGTGTTCACGCCGACCGAGGCGGCGGCGGCGGCGTGCGCCTACGCGCTGATCCTGGCCGTGCTGATCTATCGCATTCTCGGCTTCAAGGACATCGTCGATGCGCTGGTCGAATCCGCGCGCATTACCGCGACGGTCGCCTGCGTATTCTTCGGCGCCTTCGTGTTCAGCTACATCCTGACGGTCGAGCGCATTCCCATGGCGATCGCCGCCTTCCTCGACGGCAAGGACATCACCGCGAACATGTTCCTGTTCGCGGTCAATATCCTGTTCCTGCTGCTGGCCAGCGTGATGGACGAAGCGGCGATGATCCTGGTCGTGATCCCGCTGCTGATGCCCACGGTCATGGCGCTGGGCATCGATCCGATCCATTTCGGCCTGATCGTCACCTTCAACGCGACGATCGGCCTGATCACGCCGCCTTACGGCATGGTGCTGTTCGTGGTCAGCGGCGTGAACAAAATACCGGTGCGCGACATCCTGGCCGAGATCTGGCCGTTCATCGGCATTCTGCTGGTGACGCTGGTGATCGTCACCTACGTGCCGTGGCTATCGCTGGCGCTGCCGACTTATTTCGGCTTCGTGCGCTGATCATCCGGCGCCGATAGCCAAGCGCGGAGCGCTTCGTCGTCCTCGCCCAGCACGGGCGGGGGCACGAAGCTTTCCGGCGCGCCGGCGAAGCCGATCGGATTGCGGATCCCGCGCACCTCGCCTTCGACCGGATGCGTCGCGCGCTGTTCCAAACCAATATGCCGTGCTTGCGGATCGTCGACGACTTCGGCCAGCGACAGCACGGGCGCATGCGGCACGTCGTGTCGGGTGAGCAACTCGATCCATTCGCCGCGCGGTTTGGCGGCGAAGGTCGCGGCGAGTTCGGTTTCCAGCGCCGCGTAATTATTCACGCGGTCCATGCGCCCCGCGAAACGCGAATCGGCGGCCAGATCGCGCCGCCCCGTGGCGGCGATCAACCCTTCCCAAAATTTGACCGGCGAGGAGAGATGCACGGCGAGCAGCGCACCGTCGGCGCAGGCGAAGGCGAAGGATTGCGAGATCTGCGAGCGGTGCACCGGGGCGGGCACCACGCCGCGCGTGAAGTAATGCTGATAGGGCTCGCTGGCGAAATGCGCGACGGCCGCCATCATCGGCACGTCGAGCACGCGGCCTTGCCCCGTGCGCTCGCGCGACAGCAAGGCACCCAGCACGCCATAGGCGGCGTAAAGCCCGGTCACCGCATCGGCCGCGGCGGGGCCTTTGATCGTCGTGTCGCCGGGTGCGACAAACAGGCTGAGATAGCCCGAGGCCGCTTGCGCGACCGTATCGTAGGCGGCCATGCCGGCCGACGGACCGTCGGCGCCGAAGCCGGTGATCGAGCAATAGACGAGACGCGGATTGAACGCCGTCGCGGCCGCCGCATCGAGCCCCAAGCGGGCCATCACGCCGGGCCGGTAATTCTCGATCAGCGCGTCGGACCGCCGAACGAGCTCGGCCAGCAGCTTGCGGTCGCCCTCGGCCGTCAGATCGAGCACGAGGCTCTTTTTGTTGCGGTTGAACGCCTTAAATTGCGGCCCGTAAAGCCCGCTTTCGAAATTGCGGAACGGATCGCCGCCGCCGGGACGTTCGACCTTGATCACTTCGGCGCCGAGATCGCCCAGCAGCATCGCCGCGAAAGGCGCGGTGATGAAGCTGCCCAGATCGATGACGCGGAATCCTTCGAGAAGCCCCTGGGTCATGCGATCAGGTTTTGGGCGTTTCGCGCACGAAAATGCGCTTGATCTCAAACGACGACAGGCGCCAGCCGGAAGGCGTATTGACGAAAGCGCAATGCCATTCGCCGATGCTGAAAGGCTGCGCCATCGCCAGCGGCAAGGCGGCGCCGCGCGCGTTGTAGACCATGTAATAAGCCAACGCGGTCGCGCTGTTTTGGTCGCACACCTGGACCGATACGGTCGTGACCATATGGCGCATGACCAGATCGTCGGGCCGCTGGCCGATGATTTTGGGGATCTCGGCCGGTCCGGTCAGCACCGTATCGCCCCGGCGCAACACGCCGTCGGCCGCGAACATCGCGGCCATCGCGACACCGTCGCCCTTGTCGACCGCCACCGCATAATCGGCGAGCAACGCCCGGCATTCCGCTTCAATTTCCCGTCGCAACGATCCGTCCATGTTCCCTCCAACGCTTGGGGTCGGAAGTGCCACGCATGGGGCGGGCCGTCACGACCGCGGCCGCGACAAGCTGATTTGCATTCGACGCAACAAACACCCGCCAAAATCCGTCGTTGCGGTGCGGCAAAACGGCGCTCCTTTGCGTGATGCGCAACGGACGTTTGACGGGACCAATAAAATTCGCGTGTTAGCCTGCCGGCGCGATCGACGTGAATTTGTATGCCGTCTCGCGGAACAACGCGGACGGGAAAATCCCGGGAGGAAATATCATGAAGCGTTTCGTCTCTGCGGCGTTCGCCGCAATCGCGTTGACGGCGGCCGGATTGTCCGGCGCCGCCGCGCAGGAATGGCCCAAGGCGGGCCCCATCACCATCATCGTTCCGTTCGCACCCGGTGCGGGCAACGATCTGCTGGGCCGTCTGACGGCCGAGTATTTCACCAAGCGTTTGGGCCAGCAGGTCGTGGTCGAGAACGTCGCGGGCGGCGGCTCCGCCATCGGTCTCGACAAGGCCGCGCGCGCCAAGCCGGACGGCTACACGCTGCTGTGGTCGCCGTCCGACGGCATGAGCGTGCTGCCCGCCGTGCGTAAGAGCGTGCCCTACAAGGTGCCGGACGATTTCGAGTTCCTGGCGCGCATCGTCCACGTGCCCTTCGTGGTCGCGGTGCATCCCTCGGTTCAGGCCAAGAATCTGGCCGAGCTGATCGCGATTTCGAAGGAACGTCCGGGCCGCATCCGCTACGGCTCCTCGGGCGTGGGCGGTGCGCCGCATATGGGCACGGTGCTGTTCGGTATGCGCACGGGCGTGCGCCAGACGCACGTACCGTTCAACGGGATCGGCCCGGCGCTGACCGACCTGATCGGCGGTCACACCGAAATGCTGTGGCTGACCCCGACGACCGGCGCGCCGCATGTGCAATCGGGCAAGATCCGCGCGCTCGCGCAGACCGGTCCGGATCGTCATCCGCTCTATCCCGATACGCCGACGCTGAAGGAATCCGGCGTGAACGTCGAATTGACCGTTTACTACGGCATGATGACGCCCAAGGGCACGCCCGCGCCGATCCTCGACCGTCTGCGCACCGAGATCCGCGGCATGCTCGAAGATCCGGCGATCGTGAAGCGCCTCAACGAGCTCGGCTACACGCCCGCCTATCTGGGCGGCGAGGACTTCAAGAAGCTCGTCGTCGACGAGTTGAACACCTGGAAGCAAGTCGCCGCCGAGGCCAACATCTCGCTGGCGGATTGATCGACAACGTCGCGTTCGCCGGCCGGGGCCGGCGGACGCGACGCGTCTCGAGGGGGAGTGCGCCATGCGGCTGGCTAACAAAGATGTCGTCGGCGGCCTCTCGGTCGTCTTTATCGGAATCGTATTTCTCGCCGGCGCGCTGAAAATGCGCATCGGCGACGCGATCGAAATGGGGCCGGGCTATTTCCCGATGCTCGCCTCGATCATCGCCATTGTCTTGGGCCTTGCCATCACGCTGGTCGGCCTGGTGCGCGCGAGCGAGATCGAAAAACCCGAATGGGGCCCCGCGATGGCGTCGCTGGGCAGCGTCTTCGCCTTCGGCGCGTTGCTCGAAACGACGGGACTGATCCTCGCGACCGCCGCATGCGTGGCGATCGCCGCGATGGGCGATCTCGATTTCCGCAAACGGGAAACGCTGTGGCTGGCGATCGGCACCGCGATCGGCAGTTGGTTGCTGTTCCGGGTTTTGCTGGGCCTGCAAATGCCCGGCTGGGTGATTCCGGCGTTCCTGACGAGGTAGTGCGATGGAAGACTTACTGATGGGCTTCAGCGTCGCGCTGTCGTTCCAAAATCTGCTCTACTGCTTCGTCGGTGTGACACTTGGGACGGCCGTGGGCGTTCTGCCCGGGATCGGTCCGCTCGCGACGATCTCGATGCTGCTGCCGATCACGTTCTATCTCGAGCCCACGCCCGCGATCATCATGATGGCCGGCGTCTATTACGGCTCCGAATACGGCGGTTCGACCGCGTCGATCCTGTTGAACCTGCCCGGCGGCGCCTCCAGCGCCGTCACCTGCCTCGACGGCTATCCGATGAGCAAGCAGGGCCGTGCCGGCGTTGCGCTG